>JABJQE010000203.1 GCA_018663565.1 Phycisphaerae bacterium | reverse complement strand
GCCCATCGCGGCGTCGCATCAAAGCCAATTTTTCCACCCGCGCCGCGGCGAGCCGCAGCGTGGTCCAGAATGTCAAGTGGCCCCTGCGTCAATTCAACATCTCGCGCAAAGTCCACGTGGGTGAACATCGCCTCCAAGACGGCTTCTTGATCGTGCACATCAACCTCGTCGGCATCTACGACGAGCACACATTTAGTCCAGGCCATCTGCCCAGCTCCCCACACGGCATGCATGATTCGACGCGCTTGCAATGGGTACGCCTTGCGAATACCCAGTACCGCCCAGTTATGAAAGCACCCAGCCATCGGCAGGTCGTAGTCGACCAAGTCCGGAATGAGCGTCTGCAACAGCGGCAGAAAAATTCGTTCTGTGGCCTTCCCAAGGAAGAAATCTTCCTGGGGCGGCGGACCCACAACTGTGGCGGGAAAGATCGCGTCGGTGCGATGAGTGATGGCCGTCACTTCGGTAATCGGGTATCGATCTGGCAACGAGTAGTACCCGGTGTGATCGCCAAATGGCCCTTCGAGAACTGCGCCAGGGCCGAGTGGCTCATCACCCCGAGCATCCCAACCACAAGCGCCCGCATCAGTACGTACAAACCCCTCAATGACAATCTCGGAATTGGCTGGCACGCGGAGCGGCACGGTCTTGGCCGCCACCATCTCAATTCCCCTGCCCTCGAGGAAGCCCGCCATCAACAACTCGCTCACGCCAGGTGGCAGCGGCGCCGTTGCGGCGTAGGGCAAAACTGGCTCACCACCAAAGCAAATCGCAATCGGCATCGGTTCGCCAATCTCTTTCCAACTACGCCAGTGCGCTGCGCCGTCGTGATGGATATGCCAGTGCATAGCGAGCGTTGTTGGTCCAAGAAGCTGTGCCCGGTACATGCCAATATTGTGGCTCGCTGGTTTAGACTTCCCTCGATCTCTCGCGTGAATGGTGTGCATGCCCGCGAGCGTGATATACCGACCTTCGCCACCCGCTGTCCCCGCTTGCTCGGTGGTCTGTGGCCACCCCACTGCAGCTGGATTGCCATCCAGTGGCCAGCACTTGAGCAAAGGCAACCTTCGCAGGTCAACTTCATGCTCAGCAGTCAGACGGACCACTTCTTGGCATACACCGCGGCGTACGGTCTTCGGTGGCACCTTCAACAATGGGAGCAACTGCCGCCCCTTGGCGATCAGGTCACGCACTCCGCCCGGTGGCTCCATCTTCGTCAGGGCCGCAACACGCTCAGCAAGTCCGTCAAGACCAGCATCGCCACACCGCAACGCATGCTCAACCCGGTGATAGGACCCAAACAGATTAATTGCCACGGGAAACTCACACCCTTCGACATCCTCAAAAAGAATGGCCCGACCGCCAAGAGGGGCCATATCCGGGTCAAACTGGTGGGCAGTCTTGCTTTGGGTCTGCGCTATCCGGGACGACTCGGCCACGGCCCTCGCCGCAATATCTAGGACGGGCGAAACCACTTCGCTCACGCGAACGAGTTCACCCTGCGATTCGAGCGCTTGCACAAAGCTTGCCAGTGTCCTTCTTGAGGCGGCCATGGCTAGAGGATAGTCGGTGGTACCATTTGACCGCACATGCCCGCAGCTATTGATATTCAAGACGTCGAAAAAACCTTTCGCAAGAAGGTCCGTGCACTCCGGGGCGTCTCGATGCAAGTCGACCCTGGCCAAATCTTCTGCCTGCTAGGGCCAAACGGTGCTGGCAAGTCTACGCTCGTCAAAATTCTGATGAGCGTCATCCACGCCTCACGTATCTCGGGCACCATGCTCGGCATGCCCATCGGACACAAGGAAACCTTGCGCCGAGTCGGCTATCTGCCTGAGCATCACAGATTCCCCGCGTTCATGACAGCCGAGCAAGCCCTGCACTTCTACGGGTCGCTCTCGGGCATGCGACGGGCCAATCGTTTGAAACGAATTCAAGCCATGCTTGAACTTGTTGGAATGGCGGCCTGGCGCAAACATCGCGTCGGCACATTCTCAAAGGGAATGCAGCAGCGAATCGGTCTCGCACAGGCCCTGCTTCATGACCCTGAACTACTGTTGCTCGATGAACCCACTGACGGCGTCGACCCGGTCGGACGCCGCGAAATTCGTGACCTGCTCATTCACCTTCGAAACGATGGCCACACGATTCTCATCAACAGTCACATTCTGAGTGAGCTCGAGACCATTTGTGACCAACTCGCTGTAGTCGTCAAGGGCCGGGTCGCGCTTGAAGGCACCATCGACGAACTCACGAGCGATCGGCGGCGATGGATCGTGGCATACGAAGGTTCGGGTCCGGAATGGACTGACGAAGAAACCCGACAAGATGGGCGAAACACGCAGGTCATTCTGCCCGGCGCAAGTGCCAACGACGTCCAGCCGGTCATCGATCGCATTCGCGGCGCTGGGTGCTCCATCATTGACGTCAGCGAAGTACGCGAGTCACTGGAAGACCTCTTCATGCGAGCATTGGAACTTGCAGGCGAAGATGCCGCGACTCCTGGGGCGAATAAGGGACGGCCCACATGAACACTGGGATCGCCATCCTGGCCATCTTGCGCGAATCATGGCTGACCCTTCGCGCCGAGAAACTCTTCAAACTCGTTCTCGGGCTCAATATGCTCGTGATCGTGGCGTATCTGTCCGTTGGATTTGATGACACCGGCGTATCGCTCTTCTTCGGACTCACCCACGTTGACAGCGAGTACATCCGCAGTGGCACACCGTTCGCTCGAACGCTGTACCTCGGTATTTACTCGGCTTTCATTGTCAACCTCTGGCTCGCCTGGGCCGCATCGATTCTGGCGCTCATCTCAACCTCCTCAATCTTTCCGTCCTTCCTCAAGGAGGGCGCCGTCGAACTGGTCATGAGCAGACCAACGGGGCGGACGACGATCTTCTTCGTGAAGTACATCGGCGGACTCTTGTTCGTCGCCGTCCAGGTCGGCATATTTACGCTCGGCGCCTTCATTGCGGCAGGATGGCGAGTCGATGTTTGGGACCCCGCAATCTTCCTAGCCATACCGCTTGTCACGCTGTTCTACAGTTATTTGTTCTGTGTCAACGTGCTCGTAGGCGTCATTACACGCTCCACCCTGACGGCATTACTTGCGACGCTTCTATTTTGGTTTTCGACCTTCAGTATTCACAACACCGACAAGATCCTGACCGAGAATGTCATTCGATTCCAAACTTCAGCGACCCGCGCCGAAAAACGTGTTGCTGAACTTGAAGCCGAACGTGATGCCGCCACCGCAGCCGGACAAACTAAAGAGGCTGAAGACGCATCGCACTGGCTACAAGGCCCACAACAAAAAGCCGAGCAAGCCCAGGCAGCCGTCGACCAGCTACTTCCATGGGAAACGGTCATGGGCCTGATTCAGGCCATCATGCCGGAAACCGACCGAACGATTGGCCTGCTGCATCGCATGCTCGAACGCGACGCAGACCTCTCCATGCAGGACCTCATGAGCGGCCGAGCTTTCGAGAAAGATGAGGACCATGTCGTACCCGATGAAATGGAAGCCGCCCAGATCGAAATGGTGGACCGCGAGAATGAAGTGCCCGGTTGGTGGATCATTAGCAAATCCGTCGTCTTTGAATTTATCATTCTCGGAATCGCCTTGTGGATATTCCGCCGACGCGACTTCTGACTCACTTCTCGGCGAGTTCTTCTCCGCGCCTGCACGCTGCCGCAACGCCAGCACGCACCGCTTCAACCAAGCGAGCAGATCGCATGGCCGCTAGCCCGGCTTCGGTTGTTCCACCTGGCGTCGTGACCGCATCACACAAGGCGGCCGGTGACAACTCGCTGGACCCGAGCATCGCGGCTGCCCCCTCAACCGTACCGCGAATGAGCGTGTCAGCCGTTTCGTCACTCAATCCAAGATGAACCGCCTCAAGTCGGATGGCCTCGGCGAGCAAGTACACCCACGCGGGTCCTGAACCTGACACCGCCGTGACGGCGCACATCTCGGTCTCATCCACTTGCACGGTCCGGCCCACCCCAGCAAATAATCGACCCGCGTAGCCTGCATCATCCTCGGTGGCGGCGACACCCCGAGCAATAGCGGTCATACCACGGCCAATGCCAGCAGGCGCATTGGGCATCGCGCGGATGACGCGGGTTCCCGCACCGAACGCATCTGCAATCGTCCGCGACTCCACACCCGCCATGACTGAAATCACAAGTTGATCGTAGGACGGACCAATCGCCGCAGCAGCTGCAGCAAACTCCTGTGGACGCACGCAGCACACCAGCACTGGTACCTCTCGCAGCGACTCAGCCTGCTCATCAACACGGCACCCAACCTCGGCTGCCCGTGCCCGCCGATCCGGTTCGAGGTCGACGACAAGCACCGACGACGGGGTCCACAGCCCAGCAGCCAAACCACCCTCAAGGATGGCGTGTCCCATATGTCCGGCGCCGAGAAATCCAATTTCAAGAGTCATTGCAACAGAGAGGATACGACGAAGCGTCCCCATCGATACCATTACCTCTTTCATGGATACAGCCGCCGAACCCGTCGCCCTGCCATTCGAGGCTCCGCTCGTCGAGCTTGACGCTCAGATTCGCGGCCTTGAGTCGCGTGATGATGCCGAGGCCTTTGCCGAGCAAATCGCCTCGCTACGTCAAAACCGCGAAGATATGCTCGACACGATCTTTGCCGGACTCGCTCCGGTCGACGTTGTAAAAGTCGCCCGGCACCCCAATCGACCGCAAACCGCCGACTACATCAACGCCATCTTCCGCGACTTTCGTGAACTCCATGGCGACCGCCGATTCGGCGACGACCCTGCCATCATCACCGGCTTCGGCCGTATCGGCCCTTACAAGGTGCTCGTCGTCGGCCACCAGAAAGGCCGCACCACCGAGGAACGCATCAAGTGCCACTTCGGATGCGCGCACCCCGAGGGCTACCGCAAAGCACTGGCCAAGATGAAATTGGCCGAAAAATTCAATCTGCCCATTGTCACCATTATTGATACGCCAGGCGCCTACCCAGGCATGGGGCCAGAAGAACGCGGTCAGGCCGAAGCGATCGCGGTCAGTATGAGAGACATGAGCCGGCTCAAGACGCCGATCGTCAGCGTGGTCATTGGCGAAGGCGGATCAGGCGGTGCACTTGGCATTGCTGTTGCAGATCGTGTGGACATGATGCAGTACGCCTGGTACTCGGTCATCAGCCCAGAAGGATGCGCAGCCATCCTCTGGAAAGAAGCCAACGAAGAAACGAATGCAGCCGCTGCAAATGCCTTGTCGCTTACGGCCAAGGACAATCTTGCCAACGGCATCATCGATCGCATCATCGAAGAACCACGCGGCGGGGCCCACCGGGACCCTGCTGATGCCGCCGCCCGGCTTGAGCGACATCTCGTTGACCGACTCGGAGAAGTCACCAGGCTCAATCCTCGAACGCTCGTTGAGAGCAGATACGAGAAGTTCCGGCGAATGGGCTCACACTGCACGGAATAGCTCGAGAGACCGAGAACCTGCGGCAACGTGCCAATTCCACTATCCTGCCGAGATTCGACCGGCTCGCTCGCTCTGGTAGAACAACATAACCGTTGTCCTAGCACCACTTACGACTAGTGAGCCTTATCAAGACCCGCAGCCTCAAGGCTGCGCAGACAGGGACACAGAACCCGTGGCCAAAAAGGTATCCAAGGCTTCCACTGCCAAGAAGAAGACCGCGCCCAAGAAGACGGCCGGCTCGAAAAAGAAGGTCGTGGCTAAGAAATCAACCGCCAAGAAGAAGGCTAGCGCAAAGAAGACCACTTCAAAGAAGACCACTTCAAAGAAGACCACTTCAAAGAAGACAGCTGTGAAGAAGAAGGCGACGCCGAAGAAGAAAGTGACAGCAAAGAAGCCCGCGTCCAAAAAGAAGAAGGCCCCAAGCAAGACTCCATCAGCGACGCCAACTGCCAAGCGGGGGAAGCGGCGGACTGTACTCGAGGCTGCTGCCGAAGCCGAATCCGACAAGGACGGTTACATCATCATTCGCGGTCGCCGCGTACGGCGGATTGCTGTTGACGCGACACAAGTGACCAAACGAAAGAAGTCGACCTCGAAGAAGGCCGCT
>JABJQE010000202.1 GCA_018663565.1 Phycisphaerae bacterium | reverse complement strand
CACCAGTCCACGAAGTGCCGACCAGATTGTGTACGACGCCAGAAGAATCCGCCTGCCACGATCAATGCCAGTGCTGGCACCCAAATGGGCCACCCGTTGCGAAGTACATCGCCGATTCCCATCATCACCTTTGTGGCTGTTGGTAGCTCTGCGCCCTTCCGCTCATAAATCGCGGAGAACTTAGGCAGGATGAAAATCAACATGAATGCGGTAATTAGCACAGCGCTTCCGAGCATAAATGCGGGATAGGTTGCAGCGCCTTTGACTTGCTTTCTGGTGCGTTCTTCACGAACGAGGTATTCACCAACACGGCCAAGCATCAAGGCCATGGTGCCTGACGCTTCAGAAGCTCGAACAAGGCTCACCACGATCGGCGGGAATACTTTCGGCCATCTCGCCATTGATCGGGACAACGGCGTACCACCACAGACGTCAATATGAATCTCACCAACGAGGTGTGAAAATTCTTTTCGGCGACACTGAACACGTGAGGCCTCAAGTGCCTCGGGCAACGGAACACCGGTGTCGAGCATCACACCAAGTTGCTGGCAAAAGACTGCGACATCATCGCGGCGTATTCGACGAACGGCTTCGCCGCGACGTATCTCATCGGCATCAAAATCTGGCAGCGCAGCGCCTGCGGTTCGGATTGCTGTGGGAATCAGCCCATCGGATCGCAAGATTGCAGCAATATCATCAGGCGTCGAACCGGTAACGGTTCCCGTAATGACCTCGCCGTCCTGAGCGCGAGCTCGGTACGAGTAAGTACGATTGACTGTAGTGGTGGTATCCATCATTGACTTGCTGCGTACAGCACCTCATCTGGAGTCGTTAAACCAGCAGCAACCTTCTCCCAGCCGTCTTCACGAAGCGTCGCAAATCCGCCATCGGCCAACTGGGCTCGGAGGGACTGCAAAGATGCACCTGACGCAATGGCCTCAAGAAGTTCAGCATCCGGAACAAGCAATTCAAATACACCAATTCGGCCGGCGTACCCCGTGTTGCGGCAGTGGCTGCATCCAGCCCCTTGCCACACGTTGTCGGGGTCCCCGCCAGCCGCTTTGATCGTCGCGGCCAAACGCTCGTCCGGTTCGTGCTTCGCCTTGCAGTGCGAGCAAATCTTCCGGACAAGCCGCTGCGCGAGTACACCGCGCAACGTGGCCGCCACGAGATAGGGCTCCACACCGAGATTGACAAGACGCGTCACGGCACTGGGCGCGTCATTGGTATGGAGCGTCGAAAAGACAAGATGTCCAGTTAGAGCCGCCTGCGTCACGATGCCGGCGGTTTCATTATCACGAACTTCACCGACCATCAAGATGTCGGGGTCCTGGCGAAGCATTGATCGAAGTGCGCCGGCAAAGCTAAAGCCAGCTTTAACGTTGACCTGCGCCTGATTCACACCGGGAATACGAGCCTCTACTGGATCCTCGATGGTTGACACATTTTTTTCTTCAGAGTTAATCTCAGAGAGCACGGAATACAACGTGGTGGATTTACCGGAGCCCGTTGGCCCAGTCACCAGGACCACGCCATTGGGACACGAAACGATTCCACGCCATGCCTCAAGCGTCTTCGGGCCAAAGCCAAGTTGATCGAGTGACAAATCGGCGTTGCGACTGTCGATGATTCGAATAACCACCTTCTCGCCATGCTTACCAGGCATGATCGACACACGAAGATCAATCGGCCGATCTTCGAGCATCACATTGAAGTCGCCATCCTGCGGCACACGTCGCTCGGAGATATCGAGACTCGACATGATCTTGATTCGACTCGCAATTGCGGGATGCATGCGGTGTGGTGGCGAGAGCTTCTCATACAGTCGGCCATCGACGCGATATCGCACGCGAAGCCGATGATCCTCAGGCTCAATATGAATGTCCGATGCACCTTCTTGCACAGCGGTATAGATGATGTAGTTCACGAGCTTGACCACTGGACCGTGGCCAGCAACTTCTTCAAGATCAGCGAGCTCGGTGGCTTCGCGCTCAATAACCGAGAAGTCTTCCTCGGCAATATCCTCGTAAATATCGTCAATGACAAACACGTTGGCGGCTGGAAGCCACGAGCGAATTGCGCTCTCGATTTCAGTCTTTGTCGCCGCTACAAGCTTGACCTCGTGCCCGGTAATTCTCGCGATCTCTTCGGCGAGGTACAAATTGCTTGGCTCAATAACAGCCACGGTCAGCACACCACGCACCAAGAACAGAGGCAGAACACGGTGCTCCTCGATGAACGTGCGGCTCAGTACTTCAATAACTGTCGGATCTGCTGTCTTGGCTACCTGAGATAGAAATGGAACGCCATAACTCTCAGCAAGGATTCGCACAACGTCCTCTTCGCTCGCAAGATCGAGACGCTGGATGACTTCACCAAGCAGATGCTGATTGTCGTGATCGGCTTGCCACTTCAGCGCAAGGTCTAGATCCGAGTTCGTAATCACATTACGGTCAATGAGTAGTTGACCAAGCGGCATTTCTGTTGCGAGCGTCGGGCTCATATCATGTTTCCATTGATCGATCATGCCGCTTGCCCCTTTGTAAAGGATCGAGCGGCCGACTCAAGCGTTGAGTGCACGGTCAACTTGCGATCAATCTGTGTGACCGACATAGCAGCCCATGGCTGCCCATCGCCGCGAACAACCCGAAGATGGCCGCCAGCACGCTGAAGCGATTCGTGCAGCCACAGGATGGCCTCCAGTCCAGCAGAGTCAATGCGGCTGAGCTCACGCATGTCTAGGACAATACGAGAGCCGGTTTGAATTCTTTCATCACATCGACGACGCAGCACATCAGTATCGTCGGCAAGCAATTCGCCGGTGATCATGAGTACTGTGCCGCTTCGGTGTTCTTCCCAGTGCATCTTCATGCTGCATCCTCCAATCGCGCGTGCGGCTTCATGCCGCCGTGCGAGGCAATCAATTGTTCCCACTCGGAAAAGTCGAGCTTCAGGAAGCATGGAACCAGTGCCGGATCAAACTGTGTTCCTGATCCCGCCTCGATTTCGGCAAGCACGGCATCACGATCCATGGCATCGCGGTACGTCCGACTTGAGCACATGGCATCAAAGGCGTCGGCCAACGCAATCAAACGTGCTGCAAGTGGGATGTCCTCGCCAGCGAGCTTTGCCGGGTATCCGCCACCATCAAATCGCTCATGATGATGGCGAACGCCATCAAGAATGTCGTCAAAGCTTGGAATGTCCTTGAGAATGCCAAAGCCAATCTCAGGATGCCGCTGCACCTGAACATATTCAGCATCGGTCAGCCGCCCGGCCTTACACAGGACTGCTTCTGGGACGCCGATCTTGCCAACATCATGCACCATGCCGGCAATATGCATTCGTTTCACTGTTGCCCCATCAAGGCCAATACCCTCGGCAAGCTGCCGAGTCAACAAGGCCACGCGGCGAGAGTGGCCGCAGGTGTACTGATCTTTGGCGTCGATTGAAGCCGTGATGGCTTCGAGCATGCCGAGGAACATGGTGTTCATATCATCGTAAAGGCCCGCGTTCTCGAGGTGAATGGCAATATGCGCTGCAGCAGCTGCAAGGAGCTTCGTGTCTACAGAGGAGGGCGAACTGTCTGCCCCCTCCTTGTCGCCAACCACTAGCAACCCAAGCACTCGGCCATCGCGACCAATGGGCTGGGCAAAGCCAGCTGTGCCAAGCGCATCAAGTGCGGGGTCATCGCCAGCAATAGCGCCGGCCATAAGTGGACCCTCGACATCTTCACGACTCGCGATCGATGAAAGGATTTCACGGAGAGTTGCTCGATCACGCGGCGCATCGCCCGAAACAATCAGACGACCCTCGCCAGTGCCCTCGCGGTCGATATAGGCAGCCACCCAGCGATACGGCAGTGTTTGCAACAACTCTTGGCAGGCCTGCGCGGCGAAACGGTGCGGCCGTGCTTCCACGGTCATCTTGTCGGTGATGGAGTAAAGAAGATTGATTTCTTCCCACGTCTCGGCAAGTTCTCGTCCAACCTGTTCGAGTGTTTGCTCGCGGCCATCCCGGGCTTGGCGATCAAGCCACATCCGCGAGAACATCGCGGCGAGACGCGGCACTTCGGACATATTGGGAACCATCAGTCGTCGCAAACGCTCTTGACACACACGCACATCAAAGTGTGTTGCCTGGCACATGGCTGCAAGATGCTCGCTGTCAAGAAGATCACGAGTTGGAATAGCAACCAGTGCATATCCAATGCACTCCCGCCGGTTTCGAAGTGGAACTGGAGCGGCCCACAAACCAGGGACGAGTTCAAGAGAGCTCGGCACAGACTCAGACTTCCACTGCTCGCACGCAGCAACAAGACCACGTCGAACGAGACCAGGCGTGCGCACGAGTTCGGTCAGCCAATCGCGACGATTGGATTGACGAGATGAAGTTAATGCGCCTTCAGTATCGCAAGACATCAAAACCATGCCGATTTCTCGCAGCATGGCTTCAAGATCATCGCAATGCGTTCGAGTTGTGCCAACATGCTGGCTCACGCTGCTCGCTCCTGCGAGTCACTCGCCGTGCCAAGAACGCGATGAACCTGTTCTAGAATCGTGCGCGGACTAAACGGCTTGTTGACAACCTGCTGCACATTGGTCAGCCCGGCGGCATCGGCACCAAGTGCGTACCCGCGAGCAGTCAGGATGATGACTGGAATATCAATGAGCGCCGTCTCCTCAATCATGGCTCGGCAAAGCTCAATGCCGTTTACGTATGGCATTTGCAAGTCAGTAATCACAAGGTCCGGAGCGCTGGCAGAGATTTGGTGAAGCGCATCTTCTCCGTCCGTGGCTGTGTCGACCACGAAGCCGCTGTTGCGAAGCTTCAAAGAGAGTACGTGTCGGATATGGGACTCGTCGTCCACAACTAGGATTCGTCGCGTCATCGTCAGTGCGTTCCTCACGCCGCCACACGGGCGGACAGTTGACCCATCGGTACAGAGAACCAGAATCGCGATCCCATTCCAAGCGTGGAATCAAGACCGATCTGACCTTGGTGTACGGTTTCAATAATGTGACGGCAGAGATTGAGACCAAGCCCAGTCCCCTTTGCCACGCGTTTGTAGTTTTCAACCCGGAAGAACTTTTCGAATACATGCTCGGAATCTGCCGGCGCAATGCCCAGGCCAGTATCGGATACGGCAACATGTACGCTTCGCGTCAACGTGTCAGCATCAACATGCACAGTCACGCGACCGCCCTCTGGCGTGTACTTGATTCCGTTGGAAAGCAAGTTGACAATGACTTGCTGCAACATGTCAGCATCGCCTTGCACAACGGCGCCAATTGGCGCGATTTCAGTATGCAGCGTGATGTGCTTCTCGCCAGCATGCGGCTCCAGCGTTTGCACTGCACGATCAACGAGCTCATGCATGTCAACCGAGTCGCGGTCAATCTCGATGATTCCAGCTTCGATACGACTGATGTTGAGCATGTTGTCAACAAGACGAGCGAGCCGGTCGGTCTCACATTGGATGATCCCGTAGAACTCTTGGCGGGTGGTTTCGTCGGCAGCTTCGCCGTCGACGAGCATCTCGACATAGGCTCGCATAGATGAGAGCGGTGTCCGCAGTTCATGGCTGGCCTTCGACACAAACTCACTCTTCATCTGAGAGATTTCGCGTTCGCGGGTCAGGTCATGCAGCACAGTCACAACGGCGTTTGCCCGGCCCTGTCGATCTCGAGCGCAGGCCGAGACGACCTCGCAGGCATTAGGCTCCGTTTTCATTTCATCGCCAAGCATCAATTCACCTCTGCGGGGCTCAACATCCACGCCGGCCTCAAGCGTCTCGGTGATGATCCTGCGGAGCGTTGCATCTTTCACGATCTCAGTAATCGAGCAACCATGAGCCGTCGCGGCGTCAATGCCAAGCAGATTGCCTGCGGCTTGATTACAAGAAATGACTTCCAAAAGCGTGTTGCAGACGATTACGGCCTCATCCATCACGCCGAGCACCGATTCGGCCCGGGCGCGGGATTCATCGGCCACGCGAGCTCGGATTTCAAGATCCTGCTCTCGGGTCCGCCAGGCGGCCTTATCCTGCTGGTGACGCACTTGATACTCGGTCAGGGTTCGCAGCACAGAACGAAGCCATCGTGGGCCAGTGACTGGCCGAGACGCTCCGTCATGCTCAAGTCCTCGGCTCAGGCTGCGAATAGCACGCCCCATGGCCAAACCTGACACGATCCCGATAACCGTCACAAACACACAGGCACCCGCAACGACCACCCACATCTCGCCTGCAAGGCCAAGCCACTCGGCTGCGAACAGCGTCAACAGCCCAGCCCCCAAAGCAAGGGCGCCAAGGGCGATTCCGCCTAGTATTGATCGAATCACGGTCTGCATACCGACCTCGAAGAGAGATCAGGAGTGCGGTCCGTCAGGGACCGTGGGTGCCGTACACTCCTGACACGGCAGATCCATCGGCGGGATATTGGGTGCACTTAACCGCAAGATCCAATGCTTCTGAAGATCCCGCAGCATCGCCAAGTCGCATCCGCACCCCAGACAAGACTGCCCAGGCCTCAGGGCGGTCCGGAAACTCGATAACGAGCGATTCCAGAGTAGCCTTGGCGGCCTCAAGATCGCCATCATTGCGGTCTGAGAGTGCCTGAAAGAGCCCTGCCTCATACGGCCACGCATGGAGTCCGTGGAGGTGCCTAGAGGCTCGCTGTACGGAATTCCAGTCGCCAATATCCCAGCCTAGAAGGCCGAGCTCACGCCACAGATCAGGGTCCGTCGGCGTGATATCACAGAGTGACCGAAGTATTGATCGCGCTTCTACGCTGCGGCCAAGTGCCATGAGCGATCTCGCTTCAAGACGCTGCAAAACTGGCGGTACATCGCCCGTGGCCTTGAGGTCGTCTATTGCGTTGAGACTCCCCGCCCAGTCACCAGCAGCGAACCGCATATGAACGAGATCGTGCGCCATTCCCTCATCTTCTGGGGCGAGTAGCTGAGCCGCCTCGCAGTGGCTTGCCGCTTCTGCATGCTCGCCCTGCAACATTGATACCTGGGCTAGCAAGTGCCTCAGTCCAGCATGGTGCTCGAACCGATTCATATGCGACTCGACGAGCTCCTCAGCAGCTTCAAGCTTGCCGGTCGCAATCAGCGCTTCAGCGTGAGCGAGGACATACTGCGGCCGGTTCGGTTCAACTTCGCAGGCGCTCGCAAAGTGCCCCACCGCTGCTTCAT
>JABJQE010000201.1 GCA_018663565.1 Phycisphaerae bacterium | reverse complement strand
GGGCCAAGCGATGCCGTGCTGAACCACAACACGCCAAGCACAACGAGCACAATGCCAGTCATGCTTGGTTTGAACGGGACTGCCAAGATACGATCGCGATTGAGCCACACGAACCACCCTGCAATAAATGGGATCACAAGCGTGTGCCCCCAATCGGCTTGGTATTCAATTGCGAACCGCACTTGCCTTTCAAGGAATGCCCAGAACAACCACACGAAGATCATCAGAATGGTGCTCGCTGCGAGCACCATGGTCTGATTGGATGGCGTGTAAACGCGACCCGTATCGAGTGTGGTCTTGGCGGTGGTCATATTCGTCGCAGTGGCCTTCCCGCTATGCGTGTCGTCAGAGCGGTCACATCAACGCCCAATATTGGATGGCGGTGCTCCAAACACATCGTTACCGAAGTTTCGGTCGAGTAGAAAGCCAAATCCATAGTTCATGCGAAGTCCATTGCGAAAGACAGCCAGCGGGTATGCAAACCAGTTCGTGCCGACGAGCACATGATCATTGGGCTTCATAATCACGTCCGGTTCGGTCCGCCTTCGAATTGCACCAAGATTGAGACGAATAGTGGCCTCACGACCCTCATCAACCTGCCGAACCAAATCAACACGGTCGGGAATTGCCAGGGCTCCAAGACCGCCGGCCATAGCGATGAATCGACTCAGCGTCAATGGATCGGCCGCTGGAAGCGGATAGGCATTTGGGGCATTAATCTCGCCACTAATATAGACGTATCCCGTGGGGGGCCCATCAACATAGATCTGATCGCCAGGCCGAATAATCAGGTTCAAACTCGTGTCGCCATGGGCAAGTCGTTGATACGGCACTTCAATCACACGCTCAACGACAAGGTCCCCGTCGTGAACTGCCGAGGCGGTCTTCTTCGCCCCACCGCTCGACGCCGTGGGCTGCGTGCGAACCCATTGCTTCTTATCTGGCAAGTACAAAAAGGGAGTTGAAGAATTATCGGCATCGGCAGCCGCGCCCTTCACACTCGGCAACTTGACGCTCGCAGGCGACACGTCTTCAACATCAATTGGCGGGTCTCCCGCCTTGGCCCATACGCCGGGGCTTGGCAACGCGGTTTTTGGCGCAGGCTTCTTGCCATCGTCTTGAAGTTGGTTGATCAGGGACTCAATGTCAACTGGCGGCGTAGCCTTCGAGGGAGTCTTCGAGGGAGTCTTCGAGGGAGTCTTCGAAGCGCCCGACGAGTGATCCCACTTGGGCCGCATGCCTGCATCGACCGCTACTTGCCGAATGACATAAACCCGCCGCGTCGAGAGTGGCACGCCGCCGGCCATGGCAAGCGCGTCGACCAATCGCAATGTGGGGTCCTGCAATGTGAATCGACCGGGTTGATTGATATGGCCATAGAGCACGTAGGCCAACGCTCCGCCGTCAATCACGTTGATCTGCACCGTTGGATTCTTCATAACCTCTTTGGCCAGACGCTCAACGACTTCCTTCTGCAACTCGGGCACGGTCATGCCAGCAGCCATTACCGAGCCAACATCGGGGATGTGAATTAATCCCCCCTGATCAACACGGGTCGTGACCGGATGGAACTGCCCAGGCTTGTACAACTCGTAAATCTGGACGTCCACGACATCGCCCGGATGCAGTCGGTACGACAGATTGCTCGGCACCAAATCATCGGCCGATACTTGTGATGTCTCGCCCCACAAATCAGTGCTTGGTTCAATCGCCGCAATACGGTCGAGCACCGGCATTGTGACCGGCGTCGTGCCGAAATAGCCGGTCTTAGAGGGGTCAAAAAAGCTATTGACTTCGCAACCACCAGCCACGATCGCCATCAGGAGCATGGCCAACAGCCATACTCCACGCGGCATTCCGGCGGGGGCCGTGCGTTCAACCATGCTTTCACTCACGATCAAAGTCTCCAAGAGCCCCATCCACGCGACGCGTGTGGGGGAACTGTACCCGACAACCGCGTTCTAGAACGGCTTCGTAGCCATCAATCATCGACTCTGCACCGGGGTCGGGTGCAACTTCAATCGCCATTTTTGCAGCAAAGAACCAACCTGACGAACGTGCGGCACGATGGTCCGCCCCGTAGTGAGGAATCGGACGGATCGATACAATGCCGAGATGGGCCAGACTCCTCAATCTTCGCCGCGGCACCCACGACCACTCGGGGGCGACACTGCCCGTGGAACTGCCCATGAATCCATTGTGAACCTGAGTGGGATGGTGCTGGGGAACACTGGCACGACCTCGCTTGACCTGCGGCGGAAGCCCGACTGGATCCGGGCTCAGGTGCCTGGTGGCGATGAGTATGTCAAATTGAAAGAGAGACTCACACAACTGGGGCTTCACACCGTATGCCAAGAGGCCTCGTGCCCAAATATCGGCGATTGCTGGTCCCGCGGCACGGCCACAATCATGATCCTAGGGGACACCTGCACCCGGGCCTGCGGTTTTTGCAATGTAAAAACAGGTAGGCCACCTGTCACCGACCTAGATGAACCCCGACGAGTCGCTGAAATGCTCTCGGAAGCGGGCCTGCGACACGTGGTCGTCACCTCAGTCGACCGGGATGATCTACCTGATGGTGGAGCGGCGATCTGGGCGGATACCATTCGCCGGACCAAGGACGCCTGTCCCGCGATGTCAATCGAGGCCCTCGTGGGCGACTTTAAGGGCGATATGGCTGACCTGATGATCGTCATGGACGCTCGGCCTGACATCCTGTCGCATAACGTCGAAACTGTCTTACGGATGCACCCTGCAGTCCGGCCCCAAGCTGCCTACGACCGCTCTATTGAGGTACTCGCGAGAATCCATGCCAGCGGATTGATGGCCAAGACCAGCCTCATGGTGGGCATTGGCGAACGTGACGATGAGATCGTGGCCACGATGCAAGACATCCGAGATCGGGCCAACACCGACATCCTGACTATAGGTCAATATCTCCAGCCCACAAGAAACCACCTCCCAATCGATCGCTGGGTCCCGCCAGCCACGTTTGATCATTGGAAACAGCTTGGTCTTTCAATGGGCTTCACGGTCGTGGAATCTGGACCACTCGTACGAAGCTCATATCACGCTGAAGAGCAGGCCCGCGCTGCATCTTGCGGCCAGCCCTGACCGCTCAATTCGGATCACGAACCCCAAAAACAACTGGAGGGCCCCGCTTGCGGGGCCCTCCAGTCGGAGAGAGAGGAGAGAGTCTTGTGTAGGGAAGCGGTCGTCGCTTCCACAGGAGACAACGCCTAACGCCCCAATCTCTTTCAGCATCGTCGAAGTTTTTTGCCGATCCTGCTCCGAACCCTGCAAGCGACGATTTCGGTAGGATTTCGCCAGAGATCACGAGCATGACTGACCACCAACAACAAGCGGCCGACGGCTGCGTGCAGACCGCCCCACTCTCCACGTGGAAGGAACGCATGCTCTCTAAACGAGCAATCGTGCGGCAATTGCTCATGGTCGTCGCTGCGGCCATCACGGGCGGAGTCGCGCTGTATTTCCGTCAGGCGGACATTCTCGGCTCGGACTTCTTCCTCGCGCTCCACAACACCGACACTATTCTGGGGTATCACCTGCCAGGCGGGCTTGGAATCTGGATCGCGGCGGTGTGGGTGGTGGTGGCCATGATGCTCATCATGTGGCTTCGCGATCGGTTCTTTCCCGGAACAGAAGGCACTGGCATTCCCCAGGCCATCGCCTGCTTGAAAGTGGAAGACGGCCCATTTCGAAAGTACATGCTTTCGATTCGAATTGCGGTTGGAAAAATCCTCCTGCTAACTATCGGCCTCTTTGGCGGCATGACCATTGGTCGAGAAGGCCCATCGGTTCATGTGGGCGCCTGCCTGATGTACCTCGTCAGTAAGGTGACCAAATTTCCACACCATCTTGTGCAACGAGGCATGATCCTCGCCGGGGGCGGCGCTGGTATTGCAGCCGCTTTCAATGCGCCCATCGCAGGCATGGTGTTTGCATTCGAAGAGATCGGGCGATCATTCGAAAAAAGGAATGCCGCAACTATTGTCCGCACAGTGCTGATCGCCTCGCTGGTGGTCATTGCAAGCCTTGGCTGGAACTACTTGTTCTATGGTCAAATCACACACAAGTTTGGATTTGAGCCCATGCACTGGCTCGCCGTCATTGTGATTGCAATCATCGGCGGCTTCCTCGGTGGACTTTTCGCGAGGAGCGTCGTCTGGGGCACGCCCATTATCGTGGCCGGTGTGCGACGCCATCGATGGCTGACAGCCGGGGCACTTGGCCTTGCGCTCGCCATTACCGGCTTGCTCTCCGAAGGACAAAGTTACGGCAGTGGCTACCCGCAAGCCAAGGCGATTCTCATGTATCGCGGCACAGACTTTTACGACACACTTGGCATCGAGATAACGGCAACGACTGATGAAATCCATCATGCATATGCCAGGCTTGCCCATAAGCAAACACTGCTCGATACGAATGGCAAACCCCTCGAAGAGGCATCGCTTATTGAGCAGGCCTTCAGAGTGCTCACCGATAAAGGCGAACGCGCGTTCTACGACGATTGGGTGATGTCTGGACCCATCCCATGGTGGTATGCACCCGCCAAGGCATCGGGCTCTTTCTTTAGTTTGATCAGCGGCATACCCGGTGGACTTTTTGACCCCAGTTTGTCGGTCGGCGCCGGGCTTGGTGACGCCTCGGCGGACTGGTTCCATGATGTCTTTGGAGGCATCAGACCTCAGTTCGTCATCATGCTCTTCATGGTGGCCTACTTTGCCGGCGTCGTGCAAAGTCCGATTACGGTCTTTGTCATCATGCTCGAAATGACAGATGCAAGGTTCGCCACGCTTCCGCTCATGCTCGCGGCCATCCTTGCATTTGAGTGCTCCTCGCTCGTCTGTTCGAAGGGCATTTATGAAGCGCTCGCTGAGCTCTTCCTCGCGAATATCAAAAAGCGAAGCGGCGAGAATCCTGAAATGACTCCCCCATCGCCTGAGTGATTCGTACGACCGAACCTTTCATAGGGTTCATTTTAACTTTTCCCGAACTCACCCCCACCGTTTGCCCGTAGCAGCCCTCGACCACAGTTCACACACTCTGTGCGAGGCAGCATGACTAGAGCAACAATTACATCCGAACTGGACGCGTACTTCCGTGACATCAGTCGCATCTCCCTGCTGGATCCAATTGAGGAGCGAGGGCTCGCATGGCGGATCGTCAACGATCAGTGCCACGAAGCAAAATCGCTCATGATTCAAGCCAACCTACGCCTTGTTGTGAGTATTGCCAAGCGATATGCGTCGCGTGGGCTTCCGCTCTCTGACCTCATCAACGACGGAAATATTGGGCTTATTCGGGCAGTCGAAAGGTTCGACCCCGCGTTGGGATATCGTTTTTCTACATATGCCACCTGGTGGATTCGAAAGACCGTCAAACAATCAATCGAAGACATTGGCCACCCAATGCATGTTCCAACCTACATGCAAGACCGCATGGCTCGATGGGGCGAAACACTGCGAGATCTTCAAGAATCACTCGGACGAGCACCTTCTCCCACTGAGATGGCCGGCGCCATGCAGGTTCCGGTTTGCAAGCTCGATCTCGTCCACCGCACATTGGCCGCCACGCGCAGCTTCAGCACAGGAGTTGCCGATCGAGACGGCCGACCTGCCATGGTCGATCAACATCCCTCTGGATGCGCCGATCAAGCCACTATCAAACTGGAGACTGCGGACGACATTGCCAAGATACGACGGCTACTCGGCGAGCTTGATCCGGTTCACGTCCGTGTCATGTGCATGCGATTTGGACTTGACGGAACACGCCCGACAACGCTCAAGGAAACCGGACGCGCGGTTGGCCTGACGCGTGAGCGTGTTCGGCAAATCGAACAACGAGCACTTGAACAAATCCGGCAGGCATTTATTCCGATTCGTTGCGCCGGGTAATCAATCGCTCACAGGGAGGTCCACTCGGTCTTCTGTGTGTCCGGTGGCGATGCAATAGCACCGCTCACTGCGCTCCACAACGACATCAACATCATGCCAAAGAAGATGAGTTGAATGCCAAACAACAACCCAGGTGCCCACAACGCATCACTTGGATACCACCAAAACAGCATGGCTGCCACAAGGATGCCAGCAATGCCGCTAATTACCTGAAGCCCAGGTGAAGTCATTGAACGATGCGGAAAGCCCGTGAGGTCGGCAATGCCACGGATCAGCGACACGATACCAAGCAGCAGCGTCAACGCCTCCAGGCCCTCGAATGGCCACACCAGAAGCATCACACCCAGCACACCAATCAAGATGGCTGAAATTGCCGTTGCTACACGATGCTCAGTCCCGCCGGCCATACTTCGCAGAAGACCCAGAACGCCGAGCATGACGGCAAGGATGCCAAGCATGAGTTCTAAGCCCTGGCTCGCCACGAATGGGAAGATGATGGCAAACATGCCACCAAGCAAACACAACACACCCTCAAACAAGAGCAAGCCCTTGCCCTGCCGAAGCAATTCTTGAACCTGGGCAGGTGTCGTAACCGTTGATGTCGCAGTAGCCATGCTCAATGAACTCCTCAGCTAAATAGAGAGGGGCATGATACTGAGGGGCTAATCGCCCCGCCGGAGCCTGTGGCCTGATTGAGCTCATGTGCGTGCTTCCACTGGGCAGCTGATAGCAAAAGGGGTCAGGCCCCGAGGTGGGGCCTGACCCCGCGGCATAGCCGCGCTCACACAGTCTTAATATCAATCTTGCGTGGCTTGATGACTTCGGCCTTGGGCAGCGAAACGGAGAGAACGCCGTCGCTGTAGGTGGCCGCAATGGCGTCAGCATTAATGCCGTCGCCGATCCGGAATGATCGATGGAAGTCGCCTACGCCATACTCCTGGTGGCGAGTTGTACCAAGCGTGTCATAGCGGCTCGCTACCTCAGCATCGATGGTCAGCATATTGTCCTCAACCGAAATCTCGATGCAATCCGAGCACGTGCCTGGCATATCTGCGATCACGCGAAATTCTGTTTCGGTTTCATACACGTCTACTGGTGCCCGGTAGTTCTGAGTTCGCTTGACTGTGTCAGTCTCTGAGCAGCAATCTGTGGTGTTGGTTCCGCAACATGTTGTGTTTGTGTGTTGGTTGATCATGGGAATATCCTTTCTGTCCTAAGGTGGTGTTACTTCAATCAGTTGTCACGAACGACAATGCGTCGCGTTCGAGTGCCTTCAAGTTTCGGAAGCGTGACGGTCAAGACGCCATCAGTCAGCGTGGCATCAATCCCATCCACATCGACACTCGATGGAAGCCGCATGATGCGCTCGAATTGCTTCGTTGAGCGTTCGCGGCGGAGTGATGTAGCCTCTTCGGGAGTCTCGATGGTCCGGCATCCTGAGATCGTCAACATATTCTCAGCAACGGTGACCGTGAGATCAGTTGCAGTAACTCCGGGGAGTTCAGCTTCGAAAAAGAGCGTGTTGTCACTCTCAATCATGTTGACGGCTGGGTTAGAACGGATGGCGTCAAGAATTCGTGTTGTTGGCCATGTTGATGCGAGCGATGGTGTGCTCATGCGATCAAAGGCTCTATCGATTTCGTGACGAAGTGAGTCCATAGCGTGAGTGGCTGGTGCGAGGATGGTTCTAGTATTCATGGCAATGCTCCTGGTGGTTGTCGGAACGATGTGTTCCGGAGTGACTTGTGTGCCGGCTTCGTGTCGGCTGTTGAGTGAACTGCCAAGAACAAGAGCAACCACCATGCCATTCCGTGTGATTGTTGAGAATCAAAAGTGAACGGCCTTGCCACGTCCATCTAGGTAAATCAACAGACACGCGACAAGCGCGCAGAGCGGAGGTTCATGCTGGCCAAACATCCAACTGCCAAACTGACAATGCCCTGCCACCGCGGCACGGCATGGGACGACCCTCAAAACAAGCCACGCCGAGACGGCTGAACCGCCTCGGCGTGGGTCGAAAGGAATTGACGTGGCCTCACTCAGATGACCAGGGTTCCTTCACGACTGACGAATTGTTCGCTGGTCGCTGCAAGCTTCTTGGGAAGCACGATGCTCAATACACCGTTGACGATCCGAGCGGAAATTTCAGTAGTCTCGACGTCGATGCCGATGGCGAACTCACGACGCAGGACGCGGGGCGTCCGGCTTTCGCAGTGAAGCGTCGACACATATGAGGGACGCTTGTTGGAACGTGCGACGACTGCTTCGATGATAAGGCGGCCGTTGGCAGCGGTGATGTCTACGTCGTCGATTAAGACGCCTGGGAGATCTGCTTCGATGACCCAGGCCCTGCCGTCGTCATAGACGTCGATAGGCATGGTGCCGCCGGCGAATGATGTCTCTGCGGCGAGACCGTGGACCATTGATTGGCCAGCGTTGAAACCAAGCGTGTTCAATGGTTGGGCATTCAAGCTGATGCCGAGCGCGGCGAGGCGGCGAGTTGCCACGACTGGGTTGACCAGGGCGATCTGTGCGATCGTGGCAGCCTCACGGGGATTCACGATGGCGAGCTTGACGATCTTGCGAGCCAACTCGAGGTCTAGGCTGGCCACTTGGAGCATCTTGGATGCGGTCCAAGGGCAGCTGCCTGGCAGTGTGGCAAGTGTCGAGATGAACATCGGATCGATCGCGGCAATCTGCCAGGCGAGTTGACCCAGGGCAGGATCCATGGCCGCGATACGACCGATGAACG
>JABJQE010000200.1 GCA_018663565.1 Phycisphaerae bacterium | reverse complement strand
GAGTACCTGGAATCCACAGGCTGTGGACATTCATCAATCTATATTTGAAGATCACGACTCATGCGGATATCGAACCGGTGGTCTTAAGATCGATCGAGAGATACATCTCTTGGCAGATGGTGGAATTGAGTTCGACTCACCCACAGCCGAAGCTGATATTGCAGCCCTCTTCGAACACCTCGTCCGCGGAAAGCATGTAGTCTCGTTCCGCGTCACTCCGGATTCCTTTGACCGCTTTCACGATGCAAGAAGACTAGTCGTCGGACAAGGAATTGAGTATGACGTCAAGCCAGTACCGCCTCTTGGCGCGGACATGATCTACCGCGACAAGATTCGGATGGGCACCGCTACCGGGCAATAGGTATCGTCATGGTGCCGCACGCGAAGTGCCGCCGTGCTGGCCGGCCAGCTGATCCAAAAACCGAAGATCCGCTCCACCGCCGAGCCCAATCGTGTGAATACGGGTTCGCGGCATATTGGCGTTTAGCGTTGCAAGTTGCGACAACAACTGCTTCTCTTGCTTGACCTGGCCATCGGTCATGAAGAAGATCGCATCAGGCCGAGGGCTGAGACGACGAAATGCCCAATCGAAGGCGGGCGATGGATTCGTACCACCCTTTGCACCAATCCTTGAGAGACGCCGTCCAAGATCACTCGCCTTTGCGGGGCTTGCTGCGGTCCATTGACTCTGCAAATCACGAAGTGTGTGATTGAATGGCAAGACAGCGAAGCGAGTCCCTCTGGGAAGTGAAGAGAGCGATCGCTCGAGTTCCATGCGCAATTTGAGCATTCCGCCGTTCTGTTCCATCGAGCCGGACACATCGATGACGTAGCAAAAGAATCGCCCCTCCGCCTGCACGCCAAAGAAGTCCACGGTTACTGCGGGGTCTTCGTGTTGCGAATCGCCATCTTTCCAGTCAAATGCAACTCGCTCGTCGGCTTGTACTGTTGGCTGGTGAAGAAGCGCCACCATGGAATCAGAATCAACAGCGACGTACTCTGCTCCGCCAATATGAAGTCGATCCCCAGACCGATGCCACTTCAGCTCACACGGTGGCGTTTGCACCGCAGGAATGAAGCGACCGCCATTGGGCATTTCATGTTGCGTCGGAGCAAATAAGGACGGGGAATTCGGCATTGGCAGAATATCTACAACCTCAGGGCGGAACCCCACCTCATACTCAGCGGCGAGCGAACTGACGAGTTCGCCCTCCCACGTCAACACAACGGCGAGTCGTCGCCCATCGGGATCAATACCGATGAAGCGATTCGTTGCCCCGTTGGGCAAGAAGTCCTGGCTCGGGTCACTTATATCCACCAACATCCAGGTGCCACGTACCTCACGATGCCATGCTTCACTTCCACGGCGTGGCTTTGGGACCTGCGGCGCGGAGAGATCCATATCATCGAAACGCCGGTCCGCATCGGTTGTCTCAAGCGGGTCAGCCATAGTTGACTCATCGTGTTCAAAATCAAAGGCGTCGCGCTTCGTCGCCTTAGTTGCGGTTTGCCCGGCCGCCGCATCATCGGACCTCTCGTCGCTCCTGGCTTGATCGTTCGTGCTCCACAAGTCGGCATCCCACGCCTTGGGGCCTCCATCACCCAAAGGCGAATCGCTTTCGCCCTCGAGATCTAGCCTGCCGCCACCCCGAGCAGGGCTGCCCCCATCATTCCCTCCTTCGCCCGAGCCGCTGCGACCTCCGGTATCGCCACCAGAGACACCACCGCCACCGCCCATGGCAAATTCATCTTCTTCAGACTCGCTCCCGTGCAATTCTTCGGGACGCACCGCCCAGCTCGCATCTTTCGCTTGATTGTTGTTCTCGCTCGCAGCGTCCACAGTTCCGACAACCTCAGGAGGAAGGGTCTCTGATGACGACTCATCAAGTGCATCGCCTTCTCGGCGTTCACCATCTTCAGTTCCGCCCTCTTGCGAACGGCTTGCTTCAGAGATGGCCCCCGTTGTTGGCGCAGTGAGTTCTTCAAGAGATTCGGTGGGCAGGCTGCCCTGCGATGTGGACGAAATCGAGGATGGTGCACCAGGCGATCCGCCCTCACTATTTGCATCGCTTGGATTGCCACATTCGCCCTCGGACACCGATGAGGATGCTGACGCTGATGTTGATGTTGACGCGGCTTGACTTGTGGCATCGCTTTGCGAAGCGCCAGACTCTGATGGATCACTGGGCGGCGATGTCGAAGTAGACGCGGACTCACTCTGGGCAGACGCTGCGATGGAAGACTCACCTGACTCTTGCGAATCTGGCGGCGTGCTGGCAGAGTTCGGCGAGGGAGCCGCCTGCGAGCTGCTGGCACTCGGCCGCGTTGGTGCATGCGTTGGCAAACGTCCGTCGGACTGACTTGCAGAGGCCTCGCTGGGACGGCCATTGGGTGATGACGCTGGCGACTGGGCAGACTTCGGAGAATTGACACGAGGCGAACGCGGAAGCGGATCTATACGGTCACGATCACGCGACACAACCTGACGCGATGGATCCG
>JABJQE010000021.1 GCA_018663565.1 Phycisphaerae bacterium | reverse complement strand
TTATTTTGATATTGATGAAACGGGGACCGGCGGATCGGGTCTCGATCTTGTCTATACCACCCTAGCTGGAACACTAGGTGAAGTCAGAAAGGTCGTTATTGCAAATGGCGGCAGCGGCTATGAGCCCGGTGCCGAGTTGGCACTTTTAAACTCCAACTTGCTTGGGCATCCGGGCGATCCATTTACTGGGCTAGCTTATGTGAACGATGAGGGCGTGGTGGATCGAGTGGACATTGTGGCCCGCGGGACAGACTTTTCCGAAACACCAGGCATAACAATTCTGCCGGCTCCTGAACAAGGCGAGGGCGTTGAGTTTCAAGCATTTTTGGCCGGCGCGATTGATCAAGTTCTATTGACACCAGGCACCCCAGATGCGGGCGGTAGCGGTTACTCATTGGATCCGATCTTGACGCCCCAAGGTGATGGTGTCGGGTTCGAGTACAGCATCGTTCGCCGTGGCGTTTTGACCGGCGCCACTATTCTCAATCCTGGTGGTGGCTATGTCGTGGCTCCACAATTGGCAGTCGACGATCTGGAATTTGGCAATGATCTGCTTCCTGTGTTGTGGGATGACTTAGATCCAGCCAATCGCCCAGAAACAGATGTGACTGGCCGAGTTGTGATAACTGACTCGACAGGGCTCCCAACAACTCTAATCGGGCGACACTGGCATGTGTATACCGGCGATATAGATGGAGACGGTGATCTGGACCTCCTGTGGCGTCGCGATAAGGGTTCGTCTGGGGGCGACCGGCTCAGCGTGTGGATTATGGACGGCGGTACACGCACGGAAGCTCTAGCGATTGATCCTCCTGCTCCGGGCTGGCTACCGTGGAAACTGGGAGACCTCGATGGAGATCGCCGCCGTGAATTGCTGTGGTGGGAGCCAACCACTGGATTGTTGGCCTCTTGGAGCATTGATCCAGATGTCGAGGGATTCATAAGCGACGACAGCGTGCTTACAGGCAACGGCGACCGAGGTTCTCAGTGGAGTCCTTGGGTCGTCATACCCGGCATTGTTGGAGAGAATGATCAAGTGGGATGGCGAGATAGCCGTACTTCGGTGTTATCCATCGCTGATTATGCGGAACGTGATCTATCCCAACTGGTTTCATGGAACCCAATTCAAACCACAGACGGCGAAGTTGTTTCGCCGGGTATGGCGTGGCGCCCATGGCGGGTTGGTGATCTCAATGGCGACGGTGAACGTACTGATATTCTCGGTCTTGACCTCTCAACAGACAGCATTTCAGCATGGCAGATGAGCGGGTCGACGTTGTTGTCGGCTGCGAATCTTGAATTCAACGGCCGTGATATTCGTCAGTCTAATATTCCTCGTTCAATCTTGACCCGTAGCGATGCCGGTTTGATTTCTGTTAGCTTTGGAGATGGCGGAATCGCGACGCTCGGCGCGACACCGCAGGTACGAGCATTGCCAGGGACAAGTGAGATGACCGAGTTGACGGATTTGCTTGATGAGCTTGTACTTGCCGATGATGATGACGTGACATCACTTCTTGATGATGTAACCATCCTTCTTGAGTCGACTCCAGAGCTAGTAGATTATCTGTTGATCCCTGCTCATGCAAACCAACTCTTGAGCGGGCTCACCGACTATCAACAGCACTCAATCGGAACGGATATCGCAGAATTGGCTGATCGAACCGTTTTGGTTGATTCATCAACGAGCCGGATCTCCGCATACCAACACGTTGCAATGTCGGGTCTTGTTTCAGAAGCGGTTCCAGGCCTTCAACCTCTTCCTGAAGACGAGGCGGGTTCGAGCGGTGATGGCTCAGGGAGTGGCGGTGCCGGCGGCGAGGGAGGCAACAGCATTCCGGGCGGTGACGGCGGCAGTGGTGGCAGTAGTGGAGGCAGCGGCCTTCCGGGCGATGGCAGCAGCGGTGGTGGCGATGGAAGCGGCTCCTCCGGAGGCCTTCCAGACAACTTCGATCCCAACGACCCCGACACGTGGCCTGCGGGCATTGATACGTTCGAGGAACTGCTCCAATGGCTGATTGACAACCCGGACATCAACGCCTGATCTGGGGCTCTTGGAACTGGCAATAGCCTAGTCAATTCATGCAGAGATCCGGTAGAATCCACGATTCAAGTGGAGGCTCTGCTATGTCATACGACCCGATTCCCCTGCTCGATCTGAAGGCCCAGTACGTGACCATTCGCGACGAAATCGAACCGCTCATGCGGGACGTCGCGGATACACAGTGGTTTATTGGTGGCCCACACCTCGACGCATTTGAAAAATCTCTAGCGGCCTACTGTGGCGCAAAGCACGCCATTGGATGTGCAAGCGGGTCCGACGCATTACTGCTGTCGTTGATTGCAGTTGGCGTTGGCGCAGGCGACGAAGTCATCTGCCCCTCCTATACATTCTTCGCAACAGCCGGAGCTATCTGGCGGCTTGGGGCTCGGCCTGTTTGGGTTGATATTGATCCTATTACCTACAACTGCACTGCTGAATCTATTCGTGCTGCCGCAGCAGCTTGCACGTCGCTCAAGGCAATCATGCCGGTGCATTTGTTTGGACAGTCCGTTGATATGTGTGGCATGCTTGAGGTGGCGAAGGAGCTTGGCGTGCCGCTCATCGAAGACGCAGCTCAAGCCATTGGGTCTCGTGACACAACAGGCGCTGCAACTGGTTCGCGCGGGACTACCGGCTGTTTCAGTTTCTTCCCATCGAAGAATCTCGGCGGCTTCGGCGATGGCGGCATGATCACAACCAATGATGATGACGTTGCAGCGCACCTTCGTCGGCTTCGCAATCACGGGATGGATCCAAAGTACTACCACCAGGAGGTTGGGCTCAATAGCCGCCTCGATGCCATGCAGGCCGCAGTATTGAATGCGAAATTGCCCCACCTCGATGCTTGGTCTGATGCGCGCGGGGCTAATGCTGCTCATTACGACGAGATGTTTACGGCGGCAGGGGCATCAAACACCGCTGGATCGATGACGGCTGGCACATTGCCCCTACTCGTGCCAAAGCAGCCCGCTTCCCCGTCGCGGCACATCTACAACCAGTATGTTCTTCGAGTTCCCGCGAGCGTGCGAGACGCCCTTCGGAGTCACCTCGTTGACGAGAAGATTGGTCATGATGTGTACTACCCCGTTCCACTACATATACAAGAGTGCTTTCAGCATTTGCCAGCAGGCGATATGTCCCACACTGAGCGCGCCGCAGCGGAGAGTATTGCGATTCCGATTTATTCTGAATTGACCGAATCACAGCGTACTCGCGTGGCAACCACCATCATCAACTTTGTTCAGGCCCAGACTCCCGTCGGTGTCTGATCAGCCACATTGGGATTGGACTCTGTTGCGGGCCGGATCACTTCGGCTTGATGGCGGGTCAATGTTTGGGGTTGT
Organism: Phycisphaerae bacterium; assembly: GCA_018663565.1. Lineage (GTDB taxonomy): Bacteria > Planctomycetota > Phycisphaerae > Phycisphaerales > SM1A02 > UBA12567. The sequence goes on along the minus strand of JABJQE010000021.1, from coordinate 3,158 downwards.
GCCCCGCGTGATGTGGTCGCGACTCTCGCCGCCAGACGAGTCGAACCGAATTGGTTTGCAAACAAACTGTCTCTTGCTGAAGTCTGGTGATCAGACCGTGCTGATTGAGACGGGATGTGGCGATAAGTGGTCTGAGAAGATGCGGTCAATTTTCGCCATTGAAGAACGAACAGTTGTTGATGCGTTGGCTGAACATGGTGTCTCACCAAGCGATATTGGCGATGTTGTCGTGACACATCTTCATTTTGATCATGCTGGCGGACTGACACGCCAGGATGGCGACGAAGCGGTGCCAGTATTTGGGTCCGCCTCGGTACACGTGCAAGGCCGTGAATGGGAAGACGCCATTGCGAATCGCTCGACCATGACCGGCACGTATTTGCGTACACATCTCGATCCAATTGCGGATCGCGTCATACTGCTCGACGGCGAATGCAACATTCTGCCGGGCATTCGATCGTGGCCCATGCCCGGGCACACGTGGGGCCAACAGGCCATATTGATCGACACAGATGATGGTGTCGTGTGCTTTCCAGGAGACGTGTGCCCAACGCGGCACCACGTTGGTGCGCCATACAGCATGGGCTACGACATGCTCCCCTATGAGAACATGCTGTCGAAACGCAGGTTGCTCGATCGGGCAGCAAGCGAGTCATGGACGCTTGTTCTTGATCATGAACCAGGCGACGCTACGTTTCGTGTGCACGTCGAGGGGAATTGGTTCGTATTGGAGCCGCTCAACTAGAAGGTGGGAAGAATGTGCTCGGGAGCCTCCAACAATCGCTTGATTGTCGTGAGGAATCGAGCTGCTTCAGCGCCGTCAACGACGCGGTGATCACACGAGAGGCTCATGGGCAAGACGATGCCGGCATAGAAGGCACCGTTCTTGGTGAGGACCTGCTCGCGGGATCGGCCAACACCAAGAATGCCAACCTCTGGGTAGTTGATAATGGGTGTTGTGAACATGCCGCCACAATTACCAACGCTAGAAACAGTAAACGTGCCACCACTGAGGTCTTCGAGATCAATGGATCGATCTCGGCACCGCCGAGCGAGTTCACCGAGCCGATCCGCAAGCTGGACAAGGCCAAGACTATCGGCATTCTTCATGACCGGAACCATGAGTCCGTGTTCAGTGTCAACGGCACAGCCAAGATTGACAACACTTCGAATTTGTATTTCATCGATGAAGTCATCAACCGTGCAGTTCATGGCAGGGTGCTCACGAAGGGCTTTGCACACGGCGGTCAACACGAATGGCAGGGGGCTGATTCGTCGGCCAAGCAGTGACTCGAGACTTTTGCGGCGTCGTTCGAGATCGGTAATATCAGCTTCTTCGGTGACACAGAAGTGCGCTGCAGTCTTGAGAGAATGCTGCATCGCCTCAGCGATCTTTCGGCGGACACCACGGAATGGAATCCGCTCAGCGACACCTTCAATTGGTTGTGATACGCGCGTGGCCAGTGCGACGTCATCTTGCACCGGTGCAGCAGGCGTTGTGATCTGAGTCACAGCGGCCGATGTGGGCGCCGGGGTGGTGGCATGAGACTGAATGTCAGAGGCGGTAACACGACCGCCACGGCCACTGCCTGATACCACATCAATGTCGATCTTGAGATCGCGGGCGATTCGGCGGACTGCCGGCGTTGCGAGTGCTCGGCCCCCGTCGGCATTGGCTGGGGTAGGTGATTGATCGCGATGGAAACTACTCGGCATTGTGAGCGTTTCACTCACGTTGCCAACAACTGTTCCGGCATCCTCACGCTGAGCAGGTTCAGCTTTCTCGGTGGATGTGGAAGTTGCTGCCGGATCGGCCGCGACGCCAATGTCATAGGTTACGAGTGCATCACCAACGAGGATGATGTCACCCACATTGCCATTGAGATCCTTGATAGTGCCAGCCCACGGACTTGGCACTTCGACCAAGGCCTTGTCGGTTTCCATCTCAGCAAGTGTTTGGTGTTCCTTGACGGTGTCGCCAGGGCTCACCTTCCAACTGATGAGCTCGGCTTCCGTCACACCCTCGCCGAGATCCGGCAGAAGGAAGTGTGAACGATCGTCTGGCTGTTTCATAACCATGGGGAATGACTCTCTCGGGTTCAGTAGGCCGCGGTTTCGGCGATTGCTTTGCCAATGCGTTCAGCATCCGGCAGATAGTCGAGTTCAAGTTTGTAGTACGGCATGATTGTGTCAAAGCCGGTTACGCGTTGCACGGGTGCCTGGAGGTTCAGGAAGCACTGCTCCATGATGCGGGCAGAGAGCTCCGCGCCGATGCCACAAGTCATCGGTGCTTCGTGCGTGATGATCGCCCGTCCGGTCTTGTTTACCGACGCGGCGACCGTATCCATGTCAAGTGGATTGATCGTGCGAAGATCAATGAGTTCTATGTCGCGGCCGGACGCTTCGATAGCGTTCATGCATTGCACCACAGTAGCGCCCCACGACACCATGGTCATTTCACCGCCCTCACGAACGACACGAGCCTTCCCAATTGGCACGGTGTACTCAGCCTCCGGAACTTCCTCACGGAAAGCCCGATAGATTCGTTTGGGCTCAAAGAAGATGACTGGGTCTGGGTCTCGGATCGCAGAGATCAAGAGTCCTTTTGCGTCGTAGGGCGATGCTGGCATGACAACCTTCATGCCAGGATTATGCGTGAAGATTGCTTCAGGGCTGTCGCTATGAAGTTCTGGCGCGTGAATGCCGCCGCCAATGGGCACGCGAATCGTAAGTGGGACAGTCAATCCACCCCGGGTTCGTGACCGCATACGTGCTGCGTGTGTGCAGATCTGGTCATAGGCTGGACCAAGGAACCCTTCGAACTGAATTTCCGGAATCGGCCGAAGCCCACCCATTGCAAGTCCGATGGACGTACCAATGATGCCAGATTCAGCCAGCGGCGCATCGACGACGCGTGTGCAGCCAAATCGCTCATGCAGTCCTTCTGTTACACGAAATACACCACCGTTGATGCCAATATCTTCGCCGATCAACATGACGCGGTCATCCCTCTCCATTTCCTGGGTCAGGGCGAGGTTGATTGCTTGTACGAGTGTGAGTTGTGCCATATCAGTTTCGTCTTTCTCTACTCAGGAACCAGAACCATCGATGCCTTGTCCAAGGCTGCTCGTACGCATGGTGCTTCGTTGCATCTCAAG
>JABJQE010000020.1 GCA_018663565.1 Phycisphaerae bacterium | reverse complement strand
GCCGCGAGTTCGGCGGTATAGAGAATGCCGCCCCTGGATCTCTGATCGTCGCCATGGTGCCCGGGTGGCGAATCGCTTACCTCGGTAGTCACGCCGCACCATCCCTTTGGTCGCAGCACATCGGAGCCTCGAAACACGGCGTGGCTTCCCTGCTGGGCTCCCGCCACCCGCTCATATAAAGGTTCGATCCACCACCGCTCGCCGTCGGGGGCAAGAATGAGCCCTCGCAAACCGTCCTCGTCCCGGCTGAATGCTATTTGATGCCCATCGGCATCCAGTCCCCGCCAGGTTCGAATGGGACCGGGCTCGTGCAGTTGCATCCGGCCACCACCCGTATCTTCGAGAACCTTGTAATCGGCGGATCGGTTGGCATGTTGGAGGCATCTCATCTGGACGGGGTGCCCGCTTAGCGTGAGCGAGAGATCTGCTGTTCCGTCGCCAATGTGTCGCAGTTCCAACTGCTGCACATCACATGTTTCGGCTCCGATGAGCAGCGCCGCCTCTGCAGGATCAACAACTGCAGAGCAGGACATGATCAACGCCGCTACGAACATGGGCTCTCTCCTTCGCTCAGGGCACGATAGCAGTCTACTTCGAGGCAACTTCGGCGGCGATACGAATCTCTCGTAATTGGCTGCAAACGGGGAGCCCCGCGTTCAATTTTGATTGTGTAACCAGGATCAGCCTGTGCACGAGCGAGATCGAACAAAGGTGGTCGCCCTAGCCAAGTGTCGTTTCTGACTGTGGATCCCAGCCAGGTGGCGCCATTTCGAAAGTATCAAACTCAAATGCGGGCGCCACAATGCAGCACACCAATGTCCAGTCGCCATTGGACTGGGCAGATTGCCATGCGTTTGCAGGCACGACCACCTGTGGGTTGTGCTCAATGCTGACAATATGTGTGTTGACTTGGCCATGCTCGGCGATGTGCAGGGCAAGGGGGGCTCCTGCTTGGTGGATCCAGATTTCTTCGCCATCCGTGCGGTGCCAATGGCTACGCACTCCAGTAGGCAGAAGAAACAAGATGCTGCTTGCCAATGCTCTGCCATCTGCGTTGCGTGTTGCTGACTGCCAAGTCTGGCGATAGAAGCCACCTTCTGGATGTGGCTGTAACGCAAGTCGCTCTAGAAGTTGATCTACCGTTGACATGGTTCTTCAGAATACCGCGGTGGAGAAGACGGGGGAACCGATTGCTTTTCAAAATCTGAACCAGCAAAAGTGTACTGCGCGGCCATAATCAGGGGAAGCACGAGCCCCAAGCTTCCAGCAAGTCGAGAATGTCGAGCACATCTACAGTTTGATCTAGGTTGATATCGCCGGCGGTATCGTTGGTCCCCCATCGTTGAAGGAGCGTAAGAAGGTCCACCAAGTCGACGATTGCATCGCCATCCATGTCACCTACGCACCCATGGCACAGTGACTCTGAGTAGTTGTTGAGAAAATCGTGATATGAGATCGGCAGGCCAAGAGGATCTGAGACGGGAACCGCTGGATAATTCCCGCAGAAGTCTGAGTACCAAACTTCTAACATGTCGCTCTGCCCGTTGGGTTCCTCTATGGCGATGGCTCCAGCATTTCCCCAACCGTTTGCTGCTGAATTCGCATTGATACGGCAATTCGAAATACCTATTGTGTCAGTGGCGGCCGGTGCCAGATACATCGCCGCTCCGGCAGAGAACTCTGTCGCATCTGGCGTGCCAATATTGCCAACCACTGACAAATCTGAAAGCCAGACGCTTGTCAATTGCAAATGAGCGCCGCCTCCAGATAGAGCAGTATTAGAGCTCCACTGCCCGCCCTCCACATGGCAGAGGCCAACAGATTCACATTGAACTCCGCCACCCGCTAAGTTGGCGGAATTGCCTTTCATCGTTGTTGAAGTGAGTTTGAGAAGCTCGCCATTAAATGCAGCGATGCCGCCGCCGGAGGACAGCGCCGTGCAGTTCATCACCGTTGACTGGTCTAGTTCGACGGAGGTCTCATAAGCGTAGATGCCACCACCCTGGCCGCTCAGGAATGGCCACCCAGATAAATCCCCGCCGGTGGCTGTGCATGATGTGATTTGAAGATTTGTCGCCGTGAGTTTGTTTTGTATTTCTGTCTTCGCATTAACCAAGCAAATGGCACCCCCGGTATATGCGTGGCAGTTGTCGATTGTGACGCCAGTGAGATTCCCAGTTGATGTAGCAATAAAAATGCCGCCCCCAAGTTTTGCACTGCATCCGTCTATGCTGCCTCCTCCCAGCCAATTGACAGAAGATTCAGGAGAAATTGCCAAGCCTCCGCCCGTATCGGTGGCGTGGCAATTCGCAATGGACACCCCTTGAATTTCGATGTACGCGTTTGCGAATACTCCAATGCCACCTGCGAACGATGCAGAACACCCCTCGATCGTGGAGTTCGTAAGAGAAGGCCAAGCACCAGTAAATACGCTGATTCCTGCACCCAATTCAGCATGACAATTAAAGATTGTCATGCCGCTTATTGATGGGTGCGCGTCGTTCCCAATCGCCATTCCGGCGCCGAATCCGAGGTTGTCACTAGTGCAATTGCGTATAGTGCAATCCGCAATGGTTGGTGCAACATTCCCGCTACACAAAATGCCGGTTTGACAATTCTGAAACACAAGGCCTTTGACAAGAACGCTGCTGTCCTCGCCGCTGTTACAAACCATCCCCGCGATCAAAGCACTTCCATCGATAACGCACTCTCCCGGAAAGGACGTGTCGCTGAGTATCTGAACCGACTTTCCTTTGGTGCTGAACACATAACTCCCAGGGAGTCCGGCGACGTTATAGAAGCCTGGAGCCACATGGATAATGGCATCATCCATCGGGTCGTTAAAGTCGTCGATTGCTTCTTGTATCGATGCAAAGTCCGCCGTGGGATACTGCGAACCATCATCATCTATGTAGTAGTGGACAGTCGCCTGTGCTGAACAGACGCACATGACCAGCGACGAGACGATTGAAGACTTCATCATCATGGTTTCAATAATACCCTGACTACGAGCACGTTCATAATCAGTGTAAATGGCACTGGTGATTTATCCTTCGTCCTAGGCACGATCAAGTTTACTCCATTGCAACTTCAGTGGTGGCACGAAATTCTTGAAATGGAATGAAGGCGTCACACACGCGTGTTCTGGGTCAATCTGGCGTTTCAGTGTGTTATTTGCAGTTTGCTCTGTTGTTTCAAGGCTATCGCCTGATGCGGCGGATCACCTGCGAAGACTCGCAGACGAACTTCAATCCCTGATCGCAGATCCATCACTGGCTCTGTCGCCCCAGGAGCAGAGGATCTGGGACATGCTCCTGTCTCGCCCCGAAGACAAGCCGCTCACTCAGGCCAGGATCGTCGCAGGATTGAGCGTGAAGGGCGGAGCAGTCAGTGCAGAGAACGCACGCAAGTCACTCAGCGGGATACTTCGTCGCAAGGGCGTGCTGAATCGTCGACGAGCGGGGTACTACATCCCCGCCGAGTTCAGGCCCAAGCAGTCCACTGACAAGTAATCTCATATGCGCTACATAGTGCGAGTGTTTGCCGCGGATGATTCCGTGCATGAAGAACACTCGAATTGTCCAGAATGCTCCATCGCCTGCAGAGCCGTGTGCAGGCCTCGACATCAACCCCGAACCCGGTCAGCTGCTCCGTTCCCGGGACGCAGCGGATCTCCTTGCAATCAGCGAGCGAAAGCTATGGGAACTGCAGAACGCTGGTGCGATTCCTGTGATCCGCTTGGGTCGCATGGTCCGGTTCCGAAGGTCTGATCTCGACCTCTGGATCGCCTCGCATCGCGAGATTGGAAGGGGGTGATGGTTGTCGGTGAGACAATCTGGTCGGGGTGCGGTTCTGAGATCTCGGAGTCGACCCTCGCAAACCTAGTGAACCGCACCGATGCCTACGGGTTCTGGAAGGGCTCGCAGTGGGTCAAGCATGATGGCCCACTCACAGTGGCACTGTTAGAACAGCACTATGGCGGACACATCACCATTGGGGTGTACGCCACATCAGTTGCGAACACTTGTCGTTTCATGGTGTTCGACGTTGACTCCCATCGAAAGGATGGCTCAGCGGAGAAGGAAGCCTCGGAGGTTCGGGCGATTCTGCTGAAGTACAGGATTCCTCATCTTGAGGAAGACTCTGACGGATTGGGCGGGCGTCACTTCTGGGTGCGATTCAACGAAGTGCTGCCGGCTGGCGTGGTGTTGAGCGTCATCAGGCAGATACGGGCGCAAACCGGAGTGACGTGCGAGATCTTTCCCAAAGGTGAGCGAACCCGGGATGCCCCCTATGGCGGTGGTTTCATTCGTCTGCCCGGGAAGCACCACAAGCACGACCATTGGAGTCAGTTCTGGGTTGGTGGTAAGTGGGTTGGTGGAGAAGACGCCGTGGCGGCCTGGCGATCACTGCCCTGCATTAACACGCGTGATCTGACGAGGATCAGCGAGGTCAGTACACAGAAGAGAACAGAAGAACACAGAGGAATACAGAAGAACACAGAAGAACACACACCTGACTTCTGTACTCATCTGTCTTCTTCTGTGTACAGCTACGACGGCAAGTCATTCACTAGGTTTCATGAGACCCTGGTCGAAATGAACGGGCTGAACAGCAATGCGATTCAGTGCACGTATGAAGACAAGGAAGGCCGGCTCTGGCTTGGTGGCTATAGGGGACTCTTCCGCTACGACGGCCAGTCCATCACGAGGGTCGGCAAGCACGGGCCGTGGCGGTAAGGGGGAAGTTCCAATACTGGGGGCGATGTTAGGTTGCCAGCGTGATTGCCCGGCATTCGAATTGCCTCATGCGCATTGAGAAACTGCCCCTTTTGCCTTCAGTCTATAGGCATTGAGAGTGGTTGGAGACTGCCAGGAAATCAGCTTGCCGCACACGCTCACCTGAATCAGGAGGCTGGTGAATTGAACTGAACTGCCCCCGGTTTTCTGGAATAGTTTGGACTTTCTACGCAAACGCCCGCCCCGGTGGACCGGGACGGGCGTTGATTTATGATCTTGTTGATCGGGTCGTATCAGCCCTGTCGACGACGACGGCCAGCGAGGCCAACGATCGCGAGCAGGCCCAGTGCGCCTGGAGCTGGGATCTGTCCGACAATGATCGACTGGTTGACTTCGTCGTTGTAAGCCCAACCAGTCATAATAATCTTCTTGCACCCTGGGATGTCAACGGTGATGAACTCCATCCAACCGTAGTTAAATTCCGTGCCACTACCGAAACCGAAGCCGACGTAGCCGTAGCCGGTGCCGGAGAACTCTCCTTCACCGGTGATGTAGTCGTGCATGATCAGGTTGCTCTCGTAACCGCCGGGGCCGAGAGGATACATGTTGAGCACCGAGGTGAGCGTGCCGATGCTGTGACCCGGAGCGAAGTTGCGGGCGAGAAGTTCGTTCGCAATCGGAACAAAGATGCCCGCGCCTTCGTCAGTTGTGGTGATGTAGGCATAGTCGGCCGGTCCAGCGACCTCGATGCCGAATTCGTAGTTGAGCCCAGCGATGTCAATCGAGACAGGGCTTCCATCGGTGTATTCTTCAATCTCACCGCTGTAGACAATACCGGCGCTAGCGAAGCCGCTGAGTGCAAGTACAGACGCGGCAATGCAAGTCATTTTTAAATACATGGATTTCTTCCCTTCTTTCTCTCTCTCGAATGAGTCGCGATCCCCTCAGATCATCAACTCTTATCTTAGTAACTGTTATTACAGTACATAACTGAAATGAATAATGGGGCCATTACTTATATAATTCCCACTTAATCTCCTTTTTGCCCGTCTTTCGACGGCCAGATCGACGATTCAGCGGCAACGAATACGAAAATCGATGCCGAATGGGATCAAACCAGAGGAAACACAAGGAGCGTGGGCCCGGAACCTGATTGCATCCAGGTGAGGTCGACAGCGGCCCAGGATCGGAACGAGGATCGTTCTGGATGGTTGTTCATTGCTTCCTTCTCCTGTGCCTGATGGACTGCCCTTTCTTGGTCCCAACTTTCGGGTGCAGGAACGGCAAGGGCGTCGGTGGACCCCTCGCCACCCTGTCTACGTGATGGCGGTCTACGCAGGGCTCAGGCATGGGGAACTCAAACAGATCTGCTGGCGTGATGTTGATGTCAAAGCCCGCAGCGTGCGGATACGCGACGACGTGGGCAAGGCCCGCAGGGTGGACGAGATCCCGCTGCACCCATGCGTGATAGAAGCCATCGGCACGCTGCCTCCGGGCGGGCCCATGGATCCCGTCTTCGGATCCGTGCCAACACTGAAGACCTTCAGGCGGGACTGTGAGCGTGCTGGCATAACGCTGTTAGATGACCAGCAACGCACCATCGACTTCCACAGTCTTCGCATGACCCTGGCGACGCGACTGCAACGTGAGGGTGTGCACGCATCCATCGCCCAGCGAATCATGCGGCATGCCAGTTTCAAGACCACGGACAAGTACTACACGGACCTCCGGCTTCACGATCTCAGCGAGGCCATCTCAAGGCTGAGCGGGCCGACCGGCCCGGTGGAGCCGGCCATCTGTCAGGCAACCGGGACTGACGATGCTGGTCCTGTTAGGTGTCACCAGAACCGGCACCACTCGGTGCACGAAACAGTGCAATCTGGTGCTTCAGGCTGCGAGTCGGACCGGAACTTTAGTTCCACTTCCCCCAACAACAAACCCCGCCGTAAAGCGGGGTTATGCGGCTCGGTGCGTGACCGTGCCGGAAAGCGGGTGAACGGATTCGAACCGTCGACATTCACGTTGGCAACGTGCAGGGACGCT
>JABJQE010000019.1 GCA_018663565.1 Phycisphaerae bacterium | reverse complement strand
CGACGCAATATTGAACGGAACACCTAGGAAGAGGTCGGCGCTGCGTTGATACAACTGACATGAGAGCCGGCCATTGGCTACATAGAATTGAAAGAGTGCATGGCAGGGGGCCAATGCCATGTGTTCAATTTCACCAACATTCCACGCCGAGACAAGTAATCGCCGGCTATCCGGGTCATTTTGAATGCCATCAAGCACCGCCTTGATTTGATCATGCACGCGCCCATCGGCACCTTGCCAGCTTCGCCACTGGGCGCCATACACCGGACCAAGATCACCGTGCTCGTCTGCCCATTCGTCCCAGATCGTGACATTTTTCTCGTGCAGCCAAGCCACATTGGTGTCGCCTCGAAGAAACCACAGCAGTTCAGTGATGATTGATCGCAGATGAACTTTCTTGGTAGTGACCAGAGGAAATCCATCGGCAAGATCAAACCGAAGTTGTCGGCCGAACACACTCAATGTGCCCGTTCCCGTTCGATCGGACCGCTCGGACCCGTGATCACGGACGTGTTGGAGAAGATCGAGGTACTGCTGCATGGATGTTCAGTGTATAGACACTACTAGTGCGCTGCCGCAACAAGTTTTTGGGTGACGCCATGGGTTGGTGAATCGAGGATGTGCTCGGCAGGCCCTTCTTCGACGATGCGGCCGGCGTCCATGACGGCAATGCGATCGCAGACGCAGCGAGCCACACCCAGGTCGTGGGTGATAAAGAGCATGGCGAGTCCGTGCTGGTCCCGCAGTCGCCTAAGCAGGTTGAGAATAGTGGCCTGCACCGACACATCAAGCGACGATGTGGGCTCGTCACACACGAGCAGCGACGGCTGACTTGCAAGAGCCCTCGCGATACAGATGCGTTGGCGTTGCCCGCCCGAGAATTGATGCGGCCATTTGTCGTAGGAGTCGGCGACCAAGCCGCACTGATCCATAAGGTCTTTGGCGCGGGACCTAGCCTCATCTCCAGAGGCGAGCCCGTGCACAACCATTGGTTCGGCGACCAAGTCTCCGGCCCGCATGCGTCCGTTCAGGGATCCGCCCGGATCTTGGAAGACCATCTGCATGTGACGGCGGAACTGACGGAGCGATTTGCGTGGAAGCGCCGCAAGGTCGGTTCCGTTGACGTGCACACTTCCGGCACTGGGTATCAAGAGCCGAAGGGCAGCGCGGGCACAGGTAGTCTTGCCACATCCACTACTGCCGACGAGTCCGAGCGATTCGCCCTGCTCGAGGCATAGGCTGACATCATTGATCACCGTTCGGAGGCGCCCGGTGCGAGATTCGGGTAGACGTATGGCGAGGTTTTTGATCTCAAGGGCAGCGGTCACTGTGGGGCGCTCTGTGTCTGATCCGTAAGTGTTGCTGTGAATTCAAGGCGTTGCCCGTTGTCATCGGTTGATCGCCAGACCGAGACATCAACTGGCGAGCCGGGGAAGTGGGACGACACCTTAGATCTCAATTGATTGACGGTTCGGATTGCCTGTGCATTGATGTGCGTAATGAGATCGCCACGAAGGAGTCCAGCCTGCTCCGCGCCGCTTCCCGGCGTGACCGATACAACGAGCACGCCGGAAGGTGGGCCACCAAGCGCCGCGAGCATGGCGTGAATAGGATCAGTCATGGGCAAAACGGTTACGGCAGATCCTGCTTTGGGGCAGTGATCAAGTGTGACTACTCTGGGTCGCAGTGGGTTGCCGCTCCATGCTTGAGACACCTCAAGTTCGATTCGTTCGCCACTTCGCATAAGCGAACTGAGTGAGTCAACGTCCAGAAGTGGTTGGTCATTACAGAGCCAAATGATATCGCCCCGTTGCAGTCCGGCGATGTGGAGCGGGGAGTTGGTCTGTAGTGCTGCAACGAATCCGCCACCATTTATCAACTTGGCGTTGAACATATTGGTAATCATGCGGTCTTGGTTAATTGCATTGACGCCAAGTAAGCCCCTACGTACATGGCCCGCCTTGATGAGCTGCGGAACAATGGAGTCAATCATGTTGATTGGAATGGCAAGGGCCACACCTGTGAACCGTTCGCCTGATGTTTGGTCCGATGCATCTGCGGCAATGGCGGTGCTCATTCCAACGACGTGACCAAGATGATTGGTGACTGGTCCACCGCTACTTCCCGGGTTGATCGGCGCATCAATTTGAAGAAAATTCTCGTAGGTGGGCAGGCCATATCTGTTTGACGCCCCAGCGCGACGGCCAAGACCAGAAACAACACCGCCAGTGATTGAGAATCGAAAGTCAAGTGGTGATCCAAATGCGAAGACCATGTCACCTTGTTGGGCGCCAGGCGCTGTGGCCCGAGTGGCTGGTAGCGTGCGAGTGGAGTCTATGGACAGCACAGCAATATCTGTCAATGGGTCACCCGCGACAAGTGTTGCGTCTCGAATTGTCCCGTCGTGCAACTGCACAGTGATGTCGGTGGCGTGCTGTACGACATGCCACGCGGTGACAATGTGCCCGGCGCCATCCCAGATCCACCCACTTCCGGTGGCATGGCCCGCAGCTCCGCCACGACCATGGGGATTGGAGTGTGTTCCGTCAATGTGCACAACTGACGGCTGAACAAAGGCGGCGACATCGCGCTGGGCCCGGCTGAGGCTTGCGAGCACCTCACCATCGCCACCCGGCGCGGCAAGTCGAAGGGCGGCGTTTCGCACCTCGACCTGGGTGTGTTGGAAATCAAGTTCTCGTTGTCCCCACCGGACGACCATGATCACAACAAGCGCGCTGATGAGCAGCAATAGCGTGGGAAGTACGGTCCGAACGGGGTGGTGGTGCGAACTCACGTGGCGTTCTGAGTTTCATCGACCATGGTGTAGGGGTGCTCGCCAAGATCGGCAGCGGTCACCATGGTCTTCCACCGAATGGCGGCAGCCTGCATGGCTGAGGCAATATCGGCAACGGGTTTCGCAAAGGCTGGCTGCCATTCGGTGAGACCGAAGATATCCTGAGTGACAACGATTTGGCCGTGGCATGCTGGACCGGCGCCGCACCCGATGACAGGCACGCTCGTGCGGCGAACGATTTCTTCGGAGACTTCGGCTGGAGTTGCTTCGATGAGGAGCAGGCACGCCCCAGCATCTTCAAGACGGATGGCGTCTTCTACGATTCTCGCCGCTTCGGACTTGGTGCGTCCGGCGGCGAGATAGCCACCATCATGCTT
>JABJQE010000199.1 GCA_018663565.1 Phycisphaerae bacterium | reverse complement strand
GAGCGACTTCTTATGTCTGGTTTCCTATTCATGCTCGCCAAGATGGAGCCTCGGTGGATTGCAATTGATGAGGCGCACTGCATTAGCCAGTGGGGGCATGATTTTCGGCCGGAGTATCGGCGTCTTGCTGAGGTTCGCGCAGCACTGCCCAATACGTCATTGCATGCGTGCACCGCGACGGCAACAGTTCGTGTTCGCGAAGACATCCTTCGACAACTTGGCTTGCGAGATCCGCTGGTGCTCGTTGGAGATATCGATCGCCCGAATCTGACCTACCGGGTGACACCACGAACGGATGCACGCAAGCAAGTGCGTGAGGCGATCTCTCGTCATCGTGGTCAAGCGGCCATTGTGTACTGCGCGACGCGAAAGCAGACCGAGTCGATGGCTGCAGCACTCACTGCGGACGGCTTTGTCGCCGCGGCCTATCACGCGGGGCTTGAGCGGAGCAAACGCACTTGTGTGCAAGATGACTTTGCCGCAGAGCGTGTAGATGTGGTGGCCGCCACAGTGGCCTTTGGGATGGGCATTGATCGTTCAGATGTTCGGTGTATCGTGCACGCGTCGATGCCCGATAGCCTCGAGCGGTATCAGCAGGAGACGGGGCGTGCGGGTCGAGATGGACTTCCATCTGAGTGCGTACTTCTGTTCTCCGGTGGTGATGCGGCGAGATGGCGAAATCTACATGAACAAGGCGAAGACCCGAACTTGTTGCCGTTCCGTCGGGCGATGCTGGAGTCCATGCAGTCTTACTGCGCAACGGCGATATGTCGTCGGTCAATGCTCGCGAGACACTTCGGGCAGGCCGATCGACCTGATGGATGTGGCTCCTGCGATGTGTGTCTTGGCGATGTGCAGATCATGGCTGATGGCACCATGATCGCGAGAAAAATCTTGTCGGCCGTTGCGAGGACTGGTCAGCGGTATGGCGCGGGATATGTCATCGACGTGCTACGCGGAACGGGAATGGACAAAGTGATGCAGCGGCAGCATGACGGACTTTCCGTCTTCAAGTTGCTTGCGAGCCATTCGAAAGGCGAACTGGCCGATCTTGTGTGGCAGTTGATCCATCTCGATCTTCTGGCTCGCGCAAGCGGCGAATACCCCACCCTCCAACTTACTGAGCAGGGCCTTGCGGTAATGAAGGGTGAGGGAGACGTGTCATTGATTTCGCCGCCTCGCAGGCCCGTTCGCGGCGCTGCTGGTGAGGAGCAATCATGGGAGGGGGTGGATCGCGGCCTGTTTGATCGCCTTCGGGCTCTTCGCCGCAGATTGGCTGGGGAGCGGGGCGTTCCTGCATATGTGGTGTTCGGCGACTCGTCCCTGCGTCAGATGGCTCGAATCCAGCCTGCAACCTCTGAGCAGCTGCTCGAGGTCAAAGGCGTCGGTGATCGCAAATTGGCGGAGTATGGAGAGGCCTTCTTGGAGACCATTGAGGTGTGGCGGGCAGAAAACAGGTGAATACCTGAAGCCACCCTTGCATCCGAAGGCTTTCTGGAGTCGTATGGAGTAGTGCCGTCTATTTTTGGCGGCGAGAGGAGCCCCCAGGATGTTTCAAATGGCCTTGGCTGCTGCGTTGAGTGCGACGGTGATCGGATCGGCACTTGGGAGTGACCCTGTGCTGCAAGATGGCGTTTTGCACTTTCCAGAGGGGCTTCCAATACCTCGTTCTATGACGCCGACTGAGGCGGACTTTGTGCGGCAGCATCCGCTTGGCGGCAATCGCCTCGCGACAGCGCCGCCTGTGGGACCGATTCGATGCGCGAGCGAATACGAGCCCATGGCAGGAATCCTGCTGGCCTGGGAAGGCGGCAGTTCGTACACCAACATCATTCGCCAGATGGCCGTGTCGATTACCACAATTGGTCAGGCCGATGTATTCATAGCGTGTGACAGTTCGAGCGAAGCCAATACGGTTCAATCAACTTTGAACTCATATGGTGCTGATATGAATCGTGTCCATACTGTGGTCCGAAACACGGACACAGTTTGGATTCGTGATTACGGACCACGGTACATCTTTGAGGGGGATTGCCGCGCGATTGTTGATCACATCTACAATCGACCGCGGCCAAATGATGACGACTACTCGTCCTACTTCAAGAACACGGTGGGCCACGCCTACTACGAACACAATCTCGTGCATGGTGGTGGCAACTACCACTTGAACTCAACAGGCGTATCAGCCGCCACTGAGTTGATTCTCAACGAGAATCAGGGAATGAGTCAAACTCAGATTGTCGATATCTGGCGAGACTATCAAAACGTGGAAACGTATATCCATGACGCGTTTCCGACCTCAGTCGACTCAACGCAGCACATCGATATGTGGATGCAGATTGTCGGCGACACCGAAATCATCATTAGCGACTGGCCGCAGAGCGCGGGCAGTACGCAAGATCAAATCTGCGACGGAGCGGCCGTATATTACGCGTCGCTCGGATGGACGGTGCACCGAACGCCAGCCTTTGACAGCGGGTGGACTCACTTTACGTATACGAATATGGTGCTGTGCAACGGGCTCGTGCTGCTTCCAAAGTACGCCGACATCTCCGATACCTATGACAATCAGGCGTTTGCGACTGTGCAGGCGGCCATGCCGGAGCGACAGGTCGTGCAGATCACCTGTGATGACCTTGCGTATTCCGCTGGTGTCATGCACTGCATCTGCATGCATCTTCCAGCCCATGTGGGTGGTGTGAATCCGACGACATGTGTGCGAACACCGCTCGGTGGTTCATACGAACCGGGCGATACGATCAGTGTGCAGTGGATTTCGGATGATGATGAGTTTGAGGTTGTTAATGTTGACGTCCAGTTCTCGCACAATGGTGGGCAGACTTGGGACACAGTCGAAACCGCTACAGCAGATGATGGATTGCATTACGTGGTGGCACCAGATGTGTCTACCTCCAATGGTCTCATTCGGGTGCTTGCACGCGACGTCGATGGCAATGTTGGCGGAGACGTAAGCGGTGAGTTTGAAATCGTGGGGACGGCTGTTCCCGGGGACGTCGATGGCGACGGCGTTGTCAATGTCAACGACGTTCTACTGATCGTATCGAATTGGGGACCGTGCGATGGCCTTTGCCCTGCAGATCTTGATGGCGACGGCCATGTGGGCGTCAATGACGTGCTCTTGGTGCTTGGGTACTACGGCGGCTGATACCACGGGAACTATTCGACGATTTCGATGATCTCGAACGTGCGTTCGCCGCGGGGGAGGTCCACGCAGATCGTCTCGCCAACCTTGGCCTTGAACAATGATTGTCCAAGGTTGGATCCGCTGGTGACTTCCACGTACTCCATGTCGAATCGACCGGACGACTCACCAACGAGCTTGTAGAGTTCGTCTTCTTCGGTCTGGACATCTCGAAGCTTGACGGTATTGCCGATGAACACCAGCCCGTCAGGCGTGGATGAATTGTCGGTTACCACAGCCGTTGCGAGTTTCTCGCGGATCATTTCGATCTTGGCCTGATTCATGGCCTTGTCTTCACGCGCGGCGTGATACTCGGCGTTCTCCTTGAGGTCGCCCATCTCCCGGGCGGTCGCAATTCGCTGCGTAATTACGGAATCGGAAGCAAGCCGTTCGGCGAGTTCCGTCTCAAGTCGTAGCTTGTCGTCGTCGGTGATGTATTCCATTGTTGGAAGGCTCCATCTTCGGGGGCAAAAACGATCGTCCCGGCTCGGGCCGGGACGTCAGTGAGCGATGTTCGCGGGGATTGGCCCCTGCGTCAACCCGTTTTGCCTGAATCTTAGTTTGCGGGCTCCTGGGGTAGTTCTAGCCCGGTTTGGGTGACCGGGATTGGCTTGTCATTGACCGTAACACGGAGGTCTGCCGTGCCGGTGTTCTCGGGCACTTCAATATGAATGGTGTAGGCATCGCTCTCGAGTCGCATGGAGGCTGCTTCGCCCCGGCGGAACAAGATTGTGGGCGACGCAATGGTTTCGGATTCTGCCTTTGTCGTGCCTTGACGCTCGATCTGGACAGTGAGGCGAACAAGGTCGTTCTCCTCATTGATGTGCTGCGTCGTGCAGTGCCACGTGGCAGATGGTGCACAACTACAGAGGGCGAGCAGTGAGAGGCTGAAGAACGCAAGGTGTCGTGTCATCATGACTTTAGCATAGCCTTAGCCACGCCAGAACGGTCGATTGTCGAGGGCTCGGTGATTGATGGCATTGCGAGGTGCGGGGCACACCTGCACGCATACGCCGCAGCCCGTACAGGCTTCGGATGAGATGGTGGGGCGGTGCGCGTCGTCCATGGAGATCGCCCCCTCCACAGGGCACTGGTCAACGCAGAGTCTGCAGGGCTGGCCACGCCAAGCCAAGCACGCGAGCTTGTCCACCCGGGCGTCGGCCATCTTTCGGGGTAGTTCATCACGGAGCACGCCTGGTTCGCAGGCGGTGATGCATGGTGTATCGATACACATCACACACGGCTGACGTATGGGATCGATGAATGGCGTGCCAGCTCGCTTCTCGCCAGCTTCGGGTGGTGCCCAGCGAATGGCTCGTGGTGGGCACGCCGTGATGCACTCTCCGCATCGTGTGCATGAGGCAAGAAACTGACCTTCTGCGACGGCGCCCGGCGGACGTTGGAGCAATGAAAGCGAAACATCTTGTTTGGCGACGACTCGTCCGGCGGCCGCTCCTCGCGTAGCGGCATCTCGGATTGGCTGGAAGATCTTGCCTCGAAAGAGTTCGCGGCGGCTGAGTTGCGGATCCTGAGCCATGCGGGCCATGGTAGAGCGTGGGAACAGTCATTAGGCCCATATTGATGGGCCAATTGAGGATTGACTGCCCGGTCTGAGGTGTCATACTGCGTAGTGTGGGAGCATTGTCAAGGAGCCCGAGATGCGTCATCGTTGTATTGCAGTCATGAGCCTCGCGGCATGCGTTGGAACCGCTACTGCGTTTGATGCAGCCCAATCCGAAGCGGCGAGATTCGACTCAATCAGCGTGATGCGAATTGTGCTCTCGCCCTCGCTCGGCACGTCAAGTGTTCGGCATCTCCGCGGCGCTTGCCCGCCTGAAGTAGCCACACTTACCGATTCTGATTTTGGCCCAGGCCAATACGTCATTCAAGCCGGTTTCGCCCAAGGGGAAGCCGCCGCGGCAGCGTGGATATTGCCGCTTGATCGATTTCCACTTCGATTTGACTCTGCTGAGATCTTGTTTGCAACATCGGGTGCAACGCAATCGACGACCACAGAGTGGGGCGTAGAGATATGGCAAGGAACGCCTGGAAACGGCACATTGCTTCAGTCGTTCCAATCGGATGATCTCATTTTGCCTCACCTCACCATGCCACCGGGCACATCAGGAACAATCATTCAGTTCATGATTGATCCTGAAGACGAAGAGCAGATATACATCCAGGATAATGGTACGCATACCTATTCAGTAGCCTTTCGAATCATTCAACACAATCAACCCGGAAGCCCGTGCATCAGTTCTCCTCCCACAAGTGCCAACGCATTCCCAACCACTGATGTAGGTGGGCTCGATTCGCCAATGGGCAATCTTATTGACATGGTGACCGGCTCATTTTGCGTGTGTGGATCCGGTTGGAATACTTTCCAGCAACTTCCAGGCATTTGTACGCCAAGCGGTGATTGGGTGCTTCGCTCGACATATACGCCGTTTGGATGTGCGCCATCCTCCGGTGCGTGTTGTCTTGACGACGGCTCATGTGAAGTGAACTCTGAAGATGCGTGTTTGCTTCAGGGAGGCCTGTACTCGGGTGATGATTCACTGTGCGCCGATGTGACCTGCCCGCAGCCAACTGGCGCGTGCTGTCTAGAATCATCCGGGGCATGCGTTGATTCTGAAGCCGATGTGTGTATTGGATTTGGTGGCGTGTGGCACTTTGGTGAAGCGTGCGGATCATTCGTGTGTTTCCCAGAGGGTGCCTGCTGCCTACCTGATGGGAATTGCCTCGATG
Source organism: Phycisphaerae bacterium (assembly GCA_018663565.1). Taxonomy (GTDB): domain Bacteria; phylum Planctomycetota; class Phycisphaerae; order Phycisphaerales; family SM1A02; genus UBA12567. Next base: position 294 of record JABJQE010000199.1, on the reverse strand, counting down.
CCTTGACACCTGAAGATTGTGGCGCTGCTGGCGGCCTCTTCCGTGGCGATGGCTCGCTCTGTGATACTGAGAATTGCCCAGCTCCAACGAGTTGGTGCTGCGTGAGCGATGGATCACAGTGCTTTGACGATCTCGAAGAGTCTGATTGTCTTGCCTTTGGCGGCCTGTGGGGCCCAGCGGGTTCAACATGCGCCGCTCCTGATGCGTGCGACGCGAGTGAGCCGTGTTTGGGTGATGTCGATGGTTCAGGTGACGTTGGCGTCGATGATGCGCTTGCTGTATTGGGCGATTGGG
>JABJQE010000198.1 GCA_018663565.1 Phycisphaerae bacterium | reverse complement strand
GTTCTGGTCCATGGTGGACCCCTCAACATCTGTCCCGTGCGAAGCCTACCTCATATAGGCGGCGAGACAAGCAATTCGCCTCGACACGAGCGAAGAGGCGTGAAACGGTCCTCACTATGCCACTTGGCACAAGAGAGCCCCTAGGAGTATCCCTGATCGGATGATTCGAGCCTGCCATCTGACAAAACGATTCGGTAGTTTGACGGCCGTCGAGGATGTGAGCTTCGAAATCGGTCGCGGCCGTATTGCGGGCTTCCTCGGACCCAATGGGGCGGGCAAGACGACGACCATGCGGATGTTGTGTGGCGTATTGGTGCCATGTGAGGGATCAGCGACTATCGGCGGCGTTGATGTGGCCACAGATCCTCGCGCCGCCCATGCCATGCTCGGCTGGCTGCCAGATGGCGCCCCGGCATGCGATGAACTGCGTGTGGCTGAATATTTGAGGTTTCGGGCGGGTCTGTACGGGGGCATTGGGCGGCAACGAGTTCAGCAGGTGCTTGGCGAGTGTGGTCTTGGAGATATGACACGCCGGGTTATCGGGCAACTCTCGCGGGGGTACCGCCAGCGGGTCGCTCTGGCCGCCGCGCTCGTACATGATCCATCCGTGCTCATCCTAGACGAGCCTGGTACGGGTCTCGACCCAGTTCAGCAGAAAGCATTTCGTGGCCTCTTGCGGCAATTGGCCGAGGACCGGGCCATTCTCTTCTCCACCCATCAACTTGGCGAAGCTGCCCAAGTGTGTGATGACCTGCTTGTGATTGGCAATGGGCGTTTGCTCGCGGCGAGATCGGTAGAGTCAGTTCGATCTGGTGCAGACGATGTGTCCTTCGAGATCGAGGTCAAGGGCCTTGACGATGTCGCCCCAATCGCCGCCATCCCTGGAGTCAATCGAGCCGATGTGCGATCGACTGATGGCCCCTGGTCCTGCATCCGATGCGAAGCGAGCAGCGACGTACGGGAAGCAGTCTTCCGGGCCGTGTCAGAAGCGGGCGGATCACTCCGGCGGCTAAGCACCGATGACTACTCGCTTGATCAATGGGTGCGTGAAGTGCTTGCAGGGGGCGCGGTATGAAGCGTGTGCTCACCATCGCGTGGCGAGACCTTCGAGCCTTCTATCTTGCGCCAGCGGGATGGATCGTGCCGGCGCTCTTCTTGCTTGGTTCTGGACTCGTCTTCATGCAGTCAGTTTTTCACGCTGGTCACCCGGCGAGTTTGCGGGCGGCGATTGGATTCAACGCCATCTTCTTGTTGCTTGCGGGGCCGGCGATCGTCATGGGCTCAGTCTGCGAAGAACGCCGACATGGCACACTTGCGCTGTTGCAATCAAGTCCGTGTTCAGCCTTGGACATCATCTTTGGAAAATGGTTCGGCGCGATGGGCATCCTCGTGGTGCTTCTGACACCGACACTCTTGCAGGTCATTCTGCTTGAGTGTTACGGTCGGCCGGACCTGGGCGAAGTGGCAAGTGGTTATCTCGGATTGCTTCTTCTAGGCGGCGCAGTGCTTGCGAGTGGCATACTTGCAAGCACCATGCTGAGCAGTCAATCCGTTGCCTTTCTGACGACATGTATTGGCTGGATACTTGTTTCAGTCGTGCTTGAACTCGCATTGCCCAAGGTGCTCGGTCCAACATGGCGCGGCGTACTGGTTGAGTTTGATCCACTCCAGCGGCTCGCCGACTTCACGCTTGGCCTAGTTGACTCAGCCAACGTGGCGTACTTCTTGAGCGTTATGGTGGCAATGCTGCTGGCCGCTGCGGCGATACTTCGAATTGGCGGATCTCGCGCGGCAGCAATCATTGGACTATGCGGACTTCTTGTGCTGCTCATTGGCTTCAACGCGTTGACGCTCAAGCCGGCCCTTCGCTGGCACGTTGATGCCACCAAATCACGAGATTATTCCCTGAGCCCACGAACAGTTTCATTGCTCAGCGGACTCGAGGGCGACTGGCGGATTTCTGTCATGCTTGCTGAGCAGCACGCGGACCCTGCCATCTTGCGACAAGTGGACGAGGTACTCAGTCAGTTTGCCGAAGCCTCGGCCCACGTGTCGGTGCAGCGGCTGGACCCGACCGACCCAGCGAGTGTGATTGGGTGGGAATCGATACTTGCCGACCTACGATCGCTCGATCCTGCGCTGACCGCGAAGTGGCGAACGGCCACTTGGGCTGGCATCGAAGCGCTCGAGACGCTCATTGTGTTTGCTCAGCAAGCTGCGGGACCGATTCGAGGCGTCGATGCAGCGGGGCCCCAGTCGGAACTTCTAGACGCGGGTGCTGCGGCGCTCGCAGTGCTTGCAGCCCAAGGTCACCGTATGGTTGGTGAGATTCAGAACCTGCTCACAACCGGGCCGCAACGACCACTTCCCGACTGGGCCACCGCCCGCGCCGTACTGCAACAGGGTCTTACGCAGTGGGCCACAGAACTTGGTGCCACAAGCCGTGCCTTGCAAGGTGTTGATGGAGCGATGTCGCCATCGACCAATGCGGCGGCATGCGGAGCGCAGGCAGCGGGGCTTGCCTTAGCTGCTGATCGATTGGCGCGACTTGATCCGATGCCCTCCGATGATCTCGGTCGATACCTGATGGAAGGTGAGTCGGCCGTGATTGTTGGCCCTGGCGGGGCGCGGGTCATCCCAGCCTCGCAGCTTGTGCCCAGTACGTTCTCTCGCATGGAGAGCGGCAAGATTGCCTTTGATCAGCGATTCCGCGGCGAGCAGTTACTTGCCGCTGCGATTCGATCGATTGAAGACACTGTGTCGCCGCGTGTTGTGTTTGTGCATGATGGAGAGCGTTCTGTGCTCAAGCCAGGTCGACCCAACACCGACGTGTCGGGCGTGGCTTCAATGTTCCGCGCTGGCCGTGTTGAGGTGCAGGAGTGGCAGCCACATGTTGATGCCACGCCGCCAGCGTGGGAGGGCGGACCCTCGGCGTGGG
>JABJQE010000197.1 GCA_018663565.1 Phycisphaerae bacterium | reverse complement strand
TAACGACACTCCAATCCCAACGCAGATTCCCTCCGATGAGCGTTGTGAACATTGATGGAGATACTGACCAATCTGAACGCTGGTATGCATTCGACATCGCAGCCACCTTCCCGCTCCTTGCAGCCGGGCCTCTCGATGTGAGCGACATTCTCATTCGCATGAACTACCCGGTTCGAATCGGACGCGAACGAGACCTCTTTCGCAATCCCTTCTCTTCACTCACCATTTCCGAGGCTCGCCTCATTACTGCGAGCCCGATCGCGACTCACACGGTCGTCGCCCCTCCCCCCACCACTGGTCGCCCATCTACTTGGGCGGGAGCAGTCGGCGACTACTCATTTCGTGTCACTGCAAGTCCCACGGTTGTAGGTGTTGGTGAACCAATCACCCTGACCATGTCGATGACGGATCGCTCTGCGCAAGGCGCGGATCTTGACCTGCTGCAGGCTCCCCTGCTTCACAAAGACTCGTCACTCACTGCACACTTCCGTGTGCCTGAGGAACGCCCCGGAGGAGTGGTGAGTGGAAACAGCAAGACGTTCACCCAAACGATTCGGCCAACTTCCATCGAATCCACCACGATTCCACCGATCCCATTTGCCTTCTTCAATCCAACCTCAGGCGAATACCAGACGAGCCTCAGCACCTCGATTCCGCTCACGGTCTCATCAGCAAAACGCGTCGACGCTTCCGCCATTGGAGGCGTGAAGCCAGCCCTTGCGGCCCCCAAAGAAGATGTCACTGCAGTTCGCGGTGGCCTCTTGGCCAACTACACAGATTCGGAGCAGTTACTTACCAGGGCCAACCCGCTCAGTGGGTGGTGGCTCATGGCCATACTGCTTGCTCCACCTGTGATTTGGATCGCCACAACCGGTTTGCTCAATCGAAAAACTGCCGATCGCAATGACCCCCGCCGAGGTCGATCTCGACACGCCACGCGTGTGCTCGCCGCGCGACTCATAGAAAGCACCAACTCCCCTGACAACACCGCCAAGGCACTCCGGGCGTTTGTTGCAGACCGACTCGGCTTGCCAGCGGCTGGTCTAACCAGTGTCGAGGCAGCCGCTGCAATTGAAAAACTAGGCCATGCCACACTCGCCAATGATCTTCAGGTATGCCTCACGACACTCGAGTCAGCCACCTATGCGGGCGGGCAAACTCAGGTGGATTCTGCGGCGATGCAACAACTTGTCAAACGGCTTGAGGAGCAAGTCCGATGAGATTACACCAGTACCCTCTTGTATTCATTGTGCTCGCCACGGTCGCCCTGAACCTGAACCCCAGCATGACGCGAGCCGGAACACTCTCGGTATCACAACAACATGCCATCCTCGCGGAAGGGCAAGCCTCGTTTCGGAAAGGCGCTCAACTGCTCGACTCCGAACCGATCGCTGCAAGAGCGGCATTTGTTCGAGCAGCCGAGCGATGGGAACTCTTGACCGATGACGGCATTCATAACGGCCCCCTGTTCTATGACCTCGGGAACGCATGGGTGCAGGCCGGAGAGCTGGGCAAGGGCATCGCGGCCTACCTCGACAGTGCTGACTTCATGCCAGCCGATGCGCGACTAACTGAAAACCTTGCCCATGCTCGTTCGTTGGTATCACCACAATTCAGTGAAAACCAGGCGAATGGAATCCTAATACGGCTCATCGCATGGCACACAGGTTTGCCCCTCTCCGTACGGCTTGGCGTGTTTGGGTTGGCGTGGTGTCTCTTATGGGGCATGCTGGTCGTTCAGCGACTCCATCCAATGGCCGCTTGGCGGTGGATTGCTGGTGTCAGCCTCGTGCTTGCTCTGGTCTTTGGTGGAAGTGTGGCTGCCGACACGTTCAGGAATTCAGCATCACTTGGCGTCCTGCACCGCGATGGCGTCATCGTTCGCAAGGGTGATGCGGCGTCATACCAGCCTACATTCGATGAACCTATCAATCGGGGTGTCGAGTTTCGCATTCTAGAGTCACGCCCTGTTTGGATGCATGTCGAATTTCGCAATGGCCAGGACGGCTGGATTCCCCAGGAAGCCGCAACTTCCGCCTAAGCGGAGGCATCACACTCCGCAGGAGAAGTCGCCAAGTAGCACGAGCATGTCGTTGACATCGATCACACCGTCAACCACAAGATCAAGTGCCGGATCGCTTCCACCAAAGCCATCAAGGAAGGCCAACAGGTCGGACACATCAGTCACGCCGTCGCCCGTCACATCACCGACACAAGCTGGGCCGGGGTCGAGCACGGTGATATTGAAGGCGAGATGCATTGATGAGGACGTCTCGCCGGGCAGATCTTCGTCACTCACCACGATAGTGATGGCACGCACATAATTGCCGGGGGCCAGGTCTGTTGTATCAATCTCAAATGGCATCGAGACTGGGAATGGACCAACATTATTCCAACTGGTTCCGAGAAACGACAGCGGTGCTTCTGGCGTGCTGACACTGTCAATGTCCATGCGGGATTGATCGCTGTCCCACTGGTAATTCCAGAACTGGATAGCAATGGGAACAACTCCGGAGTCTGGATCGACATCAACATAGTACACGTAGAAGTTGTTATCGCCGTCACTGACAAATGACGGATTC
>JABJQE010000196.1 GCA_018663565.1 Phycisphaerae bacterium | reverse complement strand
CCTTCGGGCGAGTCTGTATTGATAAACCAAATCAAACGGCATGCGAAGCATTGCCTGGTGGTAGTTGGTGTGGCGCCGAGCGGTGCGAGTTCCGGACTGGAGCCTGCGGCGAAGTATGCCCAACACTCGATTTGTGTGCTCCTGGCCTATGCACCATCGAACTCGAATCCCCAACTGGCCAGACCACGTACACCATCGAAACTGTGGCCGCCGATCGGCAGCGGTGTCTTGATCGTGGCGGCGTCTGGGGCGGCCCAGTGACAGCAGCCGCCTGGGCCCCACGCATTGTCGGCGATCTTGACGGCGACGGAACAGTGGGGGCGATGGATCTGCTTCGACTGCTTGCCGTATGGGGCTCGCACAATGATGCTGCCGACCTTGATGGCAGTGGACGTGTTGATGTCGATGATCTGCGGCAGTTGCTGTCCCGATGGCGGTGAGTCCATCCTTTGCGAGTTTCTACGCCAAGTGCTTTGCGATCAGCCCGATCTTGGCCATTGCGGCAGAAGCCATGTTGGTGCTTGCGTGGTGGAATCTTGCGCAGAATGGTGCCGCGCCGGGCCTTGCTATGGCGTTGTGGATTTGGCCTTTGTGTTGGGTCGGTTGTGTGCTGATGGGATGGGCTGCCGCAATGTGGGCGAGCCGATATGAAGCGCCGGCACTCGATGGCGGCAAACTTGCAGTCTCGATGATTCTCAACTTGCTCTCTGGAACACTGCTAACCGGCGTGCCAATTATCGTGTCGCTCTACGCAGCGTTCATGCTGGTTATCGCGTTGCGGGTCACCACAGTGTGATTATCAGGTCGCGGCTTTCTCAGCTTCGCCCGCCTGATTCTCAAGTTCACGCGCGGAGTCTTCGCGGCACCCGATGTCCGATCTATAGAAGCCTCCCTCAAGGTCAACTGCTGCGCACGCAGCGTTCGCCTTATCCCGGGCCTCGGGAAGTGTGGGGGCAAGCGCCGTCATGCCAAGTACACGTCCGCCAGTGGTGACAAGCGTGCCCTCATGATTGACGGTCGTGCCGGCGTGAAAGATGGTCAATCCATCGGTGTCGATTTCAGCGAGTCCACGAACTGGACGTCCCTTCTCGTATGAGCCGGGATAGCCTTCACTACAGAGCACAACGCAGCACGCGGGGCGTGGGTCGAAGTCGATCTTGGCGTTTATCAGCGTGCCAACTGCTGTTCGCCAGAGGATGTCGACGAGGTCACCCTCAAGCCTAGCCATCAAGGGTTGGCATTCAGGATCGCCGAACCGGCAATTGAACTCAAGCACTTTCGGTCCGCCCGGTGTGAGCATGAGCCCAGCGTAGAGCACGCCTCGGTAGTCAATATCCCGGCGGCGAAGCGCGTCGAGCATTGGCAACAGAATGGTCTTCTCGATCTCCGCGAGCAGTGACTCGTCAATGAGTGGGGCAGGGCAGTAGGCACCCATGCCGCCTGTATTGGGGCCAACGTCTCCCTCGCCGACTTGTTTGTGATCTTGGCACGGGTCAAGCACCCACATCGTCTTGCCGTCGACCAGCGCCAGAATGCTGACCTCTTGGCCTTGCAGGAATTCTTCGATGATCAGCCGATCGCCCGCCTCGCCGTAGGCGCTGTCGACCATGATCAATTGAATCGCATCGAGCGCTTCCATGGTGGTCTTGCACACGACGACACCTTTGCCAGCGGCGAGCCCGGCCGCCTTGATGACGAGGGGCTCATCACGCGATGCGAGCCATTCGCGAACGGCGTCGGTAATCGCAGGCATCTTGTTCTCGCCGCGATCATCACTTGTGGCCAGCCAATACACGAGTTCCTCAATACCTTCAACAGGTATTGCCCCGGCAAGTTCTGCCTCCAAGCTACGAAGGACCCATCGCCGGGCGTTACTGGCGGACGTGAAGGTTTGGCTGTCAGCTGTTGGAATGGCAGCCTGCTTCATGAGGTCCTTCGCGAAGGACTTGTCTGATTCCAACTGGGCACCAGCCTTGCTCGGTCCGAAGACCTGTCGTCGCTCAGTACGCAGGCAATCAACAATGCCTTCAGCAAGAGGCACTTCAGGCCCAACGACGACGAGATTGATGCCTTGTTTGTCGCACCAATTCGTGAGCGGAAAAGTGTTGCGATGATCCCATTTGTGCGGGCACGGCTTGCCGAGTTTGGCAAGCCCGCCGTTGCCCGGGTCAGTGAGCCAAAGGGTGCCGCACCGATCAGATTGGCGAATTTTCCACGCCAAAGCATGCTCGCGACCCCCTCCGCCGATGAGAAGGATGTTGCACGAGCCTGGACAATTGGGGGGAGGTGTAGCCATTCCGGGCAGGTTAGCAGGCGCGGCATCACCGCGGGGAAAGGGATTGGTCTCCGCCTCGGGCCGCTCGCCTCAGGACGTACAGAAGGCAAGGGGGGCAGGTTCCACAACGGAGGCACTTCAAACCGCTCCAGCATGGCATCGGCCGGTGCGGTAACTGATCCCCGAACCTATGGCTTTCCTCTGGTCCGTCGCCTGCGGCCGCGGGGGGTGCCAGGCGAAGGGTGTTTATCTTTCTGGCGTGGGTCGCCTTGCCCGCTTCGAATGGCGGCGAGCCGATCACGCAGAGCAGCAGCCCGTTCAAACTCGAGTTGATCGGCGGCTTCCATCATCTCCTGCTCGAGCGATTCAAGCAGTTCGTCGCGGTCGAGGTCAGAGTCGCTGCCGTCGGGGTCGATCGCGGTTCTAGCCAGTCGCCGCGCTTGCAGTTCGCGATCGATTCCGCGGCGGACTTCACGGACGATGGTGGTGGGTGTGATGCCATTGGCTTCATTGAACGCTTCTTGGACGGCGCGGCGTCGGTCGGTCTCGTCGATTGCTGCCTTCATCGAGTTGGTGATGCGATCGGCATACATGATGCACCTAGCGTCCACATTTCTCGCCGCGCGTCCGATGGTTTGAATCAGGCTCGTTCGGCTGCGCAAGAACCCTTCCTTGTCGGCATCGAGTATGCATACCAGGGCAACTTCAGGCAGATCGAGCCCTTCACGTAAGAGATTGACGCCCACAAGCACGTCAAAGTCTCCCTCTCGAAGGTCCTTGAGAATCTCCAGTCGATCCAGCGTGTCGATGTCGCTGTGCAGGTATCGCACGCTGAGTCCTTGCTCGTCGAGATAGGTCGTCAGGTCCTCCGCCATCCGCTTTGTGAGCACCGTTGCAATAACGCGTTGATCTCGGGCCGCGACTTCCTTGCAGGCCTCGATGAAGTCTGGCACTTGACCATCGGCGGGCCTGACTTCAATCCTAGGGTCTAGCAGCCCCGTCGGCCGAATGACCTGCTCGGCCGAGACGCCTCCAGTCTCGGTGAGTTCCCAGTCGCTTGGTGTAGCCGACACATAAATGACGTCGGGCACGAGCTCGCCAAACTCATCAAACGTCAGTGGTCGATTATCCAGGGCGCTCGGCAAGCGGAAGCCATGATCGACGAGCACTTTTTTTCGGGCCTGATCGCCGTTGTACATTGCTCGGACTTGCGGGAGCGTGACGTGGGATTCATCGATAAAGACAAGCCAATCTCCGGGCTCGCGGCCCGGCACGTGATTGAAGTAGTCCATCAGTGTTGACGGGCGTGATCCGGGCGGTCGACCCTCAAGATGCCGCGCGTAGTTTTCAACGCCTGAGCAATAACCAATCTCGCTGAGCATTTCCATGTCGTATCGCGTGCGCGACATGAGTCGCTGCGCTTCAAGGAGTTTGCCCTCTTTCTTGAGCTGCGCTACTTGGTCTGTGCACTCGGCGCGAATGTCTGTCATGGCCTGCTGAAGTCGGTCATCAGGAAGTACGTAGTGCACCGCTGGGAAGATGAACACCTCGCTTTCTTCGGCAAGTGTTTCTCCGGACACTGGATGGATGAGCGAAATGCGTTCGATCTCATCGCCAAAGAATTCAAGTCGAATGGCGAATTGTTCGTAGGCAGGGAAGATCTCAATAACATCGCCACGCACCCGAAATTTTCCACGTTCGAACTCGATTTCAGTTCGACCGTAATGCATATCGGTCAAGTTCAATAACAGATCACGGCGATTAATCGCCTGCCCAATGCGAAGTGACACAAGGCGATTCTGCCAAGCCTCTGGCGACCCCAGCCCGTATATACATGACACACTCGACACGACGATGACATCGTCACGAGAGAGCAGATTGCTTGTTGTGGAGAGCCGTAATCGATCAAGGTCATCATTGCGAGCAGCATCTTTTTCAATGTAGATGTCCCGCTGCGGGATGTACGCCTCAGGTTGGTAGTAGTCGTAGTAGCTGACGAAATAGCACACGGCGTTATTTGGGAATAACGCACGAAACTCTTCGTACAATTGTGCGGCGAGTGTCTTGTTGTGACTGATGACCAGCGTGGGCCGGCGAGATTGTTCAATGACGTTGGCCATTGTGAATGTCTTGCCTGTGCCGGTAGCACCGAGCAGTGTCTGGGCATGTTGTCCGTCCTCAAGCCCTTGGAGCAGTTGGCGAATTGCTTCCGGTTGGTCGCCAGTGGGCTTGTAGTCCGCCTCAATCTGAAACGGCGTGCTCATGGCGTCTTAGGCCCCGTACTTCTCGTCATAGGCGATCGAGTCCATCAAACGCTCAAGCGGCGATGCATCATCGGTGCGGACTTTGACGAGCCATCCATCACCTTGTGGATCGCTGTTGAGCAGTGAGGGGTCGTCAACAGCTTGTGCATTGACCTCGGTGATTTCACCACCAACCACTGAGTAGACATCGCTGGTCGTCTTGACAGACTCGACTTCGCCCACCGCATCGCCAGCGGCAATGGCGGTTCCTGACGGGCGGAGTTCCACATAGGTGACATCGGTCAATTCTGCCGCGGCATGGGGGGTGATTCCCATTGTGACCGTGTCGCCATCGTGGCGGAACCACTCGTGGCTATCTGAGTATCGGCAGTCGGTTGGGCTGGACATCTCGGGTCTCCTGGCGGTCGGCGGGGGATGGGGAGGGGGAGCGGTGTAGTGGGTCGCTCGGTTCGGTCCCGAACAAGGATGGATAGTAGCACGAGGTCGGCCATCATCGGATATCCTCGCCGCCCGAGACGATTCCCATGACACTGCTTCTCTCTTTGACATCCCGATCGCTTCAGTCACTGCTCGATCCGACGGCGGATCCACCGAGGACCTTATTCGACGCGCCGAGCTTCGTGAGCGATGAGCTCGGACTTCGGGGAATGAGCCTTGATGTTGACATGCTCACGGGCTGGTCGGCAGAGGATATGGATACCTTTCGCCACCGCTCGGATCAGGCCGGGTGCCCATGTCTTGTCTTGGTCGAGCCCACGGCCCTTGCTTTCGGTGACGCCGACGAGTCGGTGCGCTCGGCAGCGGCTGATCGCCTGACCCGCCTTGCCGGGGCGGCGAGCCGACTCGGGTGCAATGCAGTATCGATTCCAGTATCCATTCCGAAAGATGATCAACCGGCCTTGTTGCAAGCCATCGCGGCGCTCCAGTCATCACTTCTTTCCATCGAACGCCAAGAGCTCAATTTACTCCTGACCGCAGCGCCCGGCGTGACCGATGAATCCGATGGCCTTTCTGAGCTCATCAAAGAAGTTGGCGGATTCCGCATTGGTGCGTTGCCAACCTATGGCGACCCCATCTCGCCAGAAGATCCAATCGAGCACATCAAGCGTCTAGCGCCCTATGCCGGAGCCATTCACCTTCGGTGTGAAGGGTTCAAGCGGGGCGGGGCCCACATTGGCATCGATCTCGCAGCCGGTCTCGATGCAGCCCGAGCAGTTGGATACCAAAGCAATATTGCGATTGATTATGTTGGTGCGGGAGACCCTGCCAAGGATATAGCGAAGGCACTCAAGATTCTCCAAGCAGCAATCGACGCGGAGTAACACAGTGGTTGATGCAGACCAACGATTGATCGTGACGATCGATGGCCCCGCTGGAACGGGGAAGTCTGCGGTGTCGCATCGTCTCGCCGCCGAACTTGGCATTTCGTGCCTTGACACCGGAGCGATGTACCGCTGCGTTGCTTTGATGACGATGCGTGAGGGCATTGATGCCAGTGATGCTTCGCTTGTCACGCCTGCGATGGACGCTCATCCGATTGACTTTGACTGGACACAGCACCCTCCAATGCCTCGGCTCGATGGAGAACCTGTTGGCGAGGCGATTCGGAGTGCTGAGATTGGCCGGGTAGTATCCATCGTCGCCGCTGTTCCAGAAATTCGAGGCGCAATGGTGCAGGCGCAGCGACGGATTGCCCAGACGCACCCGCGACTTGTCAGCGAAGGTCGAGACCAAGGGTCGGTGGTGTTCCCCGATGCAGAAGCGCGGTTCTATCTTACGGCCGACGCGAGTATTCGAGCACATCGCCGCGCTCGACAACTTCGAGCGACCGGGCACGAGAATGTGGAGGAGGCGGAAGTGCTGCAAGCCATCGAAGCACGTGATGCCCTTGATCGATCACGCAAGATTGGTCCGCTGACCTGCGCGCCTGGAGCTATCCTGATCGATACCACCGAGATGGGCCGTCAAGAAGTTGTGGAGCGTCTTGCTCGTGAAGTACGAGCGATTGTTGATGGGGCGGTGTCCGGCTCGTGCTGAGCTTTCTTCAGTTTCGTCGTCGTAACCCTGATCGCTCGCCGGGCGGATTGCTGTTGTGGTACACGCTTGTACCTGTCAGCGTTGGGGCATTGTTTTGGCTGATATGGCGTTTTCGGATTCGTGGACGCCGCAGTATCCCGCGAACCGGCGCTGCCATTGTGATATCAAATCATCAATCCCATCTCGACCCAATGATGCTTGGTATCGCGATCCGTGATCGTGCCCCCCGAGCGATGGCCCGGCGCAGTTTGGAAACCGATTCGCCGTGGCCCATTCCCTGGATTCTTCGGGTCGGCATTCGTGTCATCTTTCTTGAGCGGGGCGCGGCAGATCCGGCGGCCATGCGAGCAGCTTTGAATGAACTGCAACACGGCCGTGTGGCGACATTGTTTCCAGAGGGGACCCGAAGCGAAGATGGACGCATGCGTCCGTTTGAGCGTGGTGTATGGCTCTTGATCAAGCGAGGGAAGGCTCCCGTTTTGCCTGTTGCGGTTGAGGGCACGGGCGACGCCTGGCCGCGGGACTCCAAACCACGATGGCGTGGCCGCATCATGGTGAATATTGGTGAGCCGATTCCGTGTGAAACACTGTTGGAGATGGGGGTCGACAAGGCTTTGCCATTCTTGCACGCCAAGGTTGATGCGCTTCGCGCCGAAGCGCGTATCGAAATGCGCCGGCGATCCAAGGGAAAGTGGCCGCTGCTTGGCCCTGTTGATAAGGCAAACGCATGAACGGCTGGGATGTCATAACTGATCTCGTGGTGCTGCTGTCCGTAGCATCATTGCTTGGCGTTGTTGCCGAGCGGCTTCGTTTGAGCAGCATTGTCGGCGCCATTGTGGGCGGCATGTTAGTTGGGCCAGGCTTGCTTGGGTGGGTGCATAATGACCATCTTGAGGTGCAATACGTTGCTGAATTTGGTGTCGCACTGTTGCTGTTCACGATTGGTCTCGAAATTACGCGAGAGAAACTCGTGGCGTTTGGTCTGCAAGGTGCCGCGGTTGGGGTGTTGCAGGTTGTCGTTACGCTCGTTGGCGGAGCATTGGCCGCTTGGCTTTTTGGATGGGGCATTGGTGGGTCGATTGCGATTGGTTCCATGGTGGCCTTGAGTAGTACAGCGGCAGTCGCGCGGACCCTCTTTGATTCGGGCCAGTTGGAATCACAACATGGCCGAATGGCCGTTGCGATGTTGCTCGTGCAGGATCTAGCCATCGTGCCCCTGGTCATTGGCCTCACGATTCTCGGCGGGCCGATCGAGATTCAAGAAGTCGCTGCTGAGATTGGATTTGCCGGAGCACGAATGGTGGGGGCGGTGCTGATCATCGGCCTCGTGGCCGTGCTGCTCATTCCGCGGCTTTTGCACAGTAGTCACCTGAGTGGTAATCGTGAACTTCCCATTGTGCTCGCGGTCGTGACCGCGGTGCTTGCTGCGTGGCTCTCGCACGAGCTTGGGTTGTCAGCAGCAGTTGGCGCGTTTATCGCTGGGCTTGCGCTCGCCAACTCCCCATTTGCTCGCCAGATTCGATCCGATGTTACCGGGCTCAAGGCCATCTTCTTGACCATCTTCTTTGCGAGTATTGGCACACTTGCGGACCTGTCGTGGATCTTTACCGATGACCACATCGTGACGGTCATCATGCTGGCCTGCGTCATTGTCGTTGGCAAGGCACTCTTGAGTGGCTTTGCGGCGCGGGTTGCAGGTGTGGCGACGGGAACGGCCTTGGCGGCCGGGATATGTGTGGCCCAGATTGGCGAGTTCTCCTTTGTGGTTGGCGGCGTGGCTGGTGCTGAGGGATTGCTTGATGAAGAGACCCTCAACTTGCTCGTCGCAGCATCAGTTGTGACGCTGCTGCTTGTTCCCATGATGATTGCCATCGCGCCTCGGTTAGCCGGATGGCTTGGGGGGGGGAGCAGCGGCGAAGCCAGTTGCGGTCGCGGCCGTGTGATTGTCATCGGAATTGGCCCCTCATCAGGGGCGGCGTTGGAGTCCATTCGAAACGCCGGTGTGCCCATTACGGTCATCGATTTCAATCACCGCGCCGTGCAGCGACAGCGTGATCTTGGTGACGAGGGCATCGTCGGCGACGCCCGCCGTGTTGAACTGCTCGCAGCAGCTGGTGTGGCCAATGCGAGACTTGTGCTGCTGAGCCTTCCAGACCCGAAGGCAGCAGCTGCGGTTTGTCAGCAGGTACGAGTTTTGGCAGCCTCTGTCCCGATCATCGCGAGATGCAGTTACAACCGAGCCGAAGCGAGTCTGCGTTCCGCGGGCGCCACCGACGTGGTGCTTGAAGAGGACGCCGTTGGCTTGGTGCTTGGACGGGCAGTCGCCGAGCGCTTGGATCAGCCGCCCGTGTGAATGTGGGCGCCAGGAGGTGCCCTATCAGCGGATCAATTCAAACATTTGTACTCGATGGCGTCGAAGCGAAGGCATGCCGCGCTGAAGTGGCCATTGTGCGGGGCAAGACTGCGCGGACCACGATTGTTGGCTTGCCTGATACCTCGGTGCGGGAAGCCGTTGAGCGGGTACAGGGGACCATGGCGGCTGGGGGGTTCCCCTACCCGGAGGGCCGTGTGACCATCAACCTGACACCTGCTTCGCTTCGGAAGGAGGGTCCGTTGTATGACCTGCCCATTGCAATTGCGGTACTCCTTGCGTCCAGAATGCTCGGAAGCGATGCTGGGCAGCGTGCTGCAGACTGTTTGATTGCTGGCGAGATGAGGTTGGATGGCCAGCTTCAGCCGATCGCCGGTGGAGTTGCCATGGCAGATCTCGCCAGTCGCACCGGCGTGGCCAATGTGATCTTGCCAGCGGCGAGCGCCGAAGCGGCGGCCATGGTGCGAGGTGTACGTGTACGTCCCGCTGAGACGCTGCGGGAAGTCGTGAACTTTCTGATGGGGAAGGAATCATTGCCCGTCGCGCAGCCTCTCCCGGTGGATACCAGTTCGCATGGTGTTGATCTTTCAGATATTCGCGGGCAGGCGCTTCCGCGCCGCGCGCTTACTGTTGCGGCCGCTGGTTGGCACAATATGATCATGATTGGTCCACCTGGTACGGGGAAGACCACGCTTGCGAGGTGCTTGCCTAGCATTCTGCCGCCACCACGTCCGAAGGAGCGACTCGAAATGGCTCGGATTGCCTCGGTCAGCCCGGGCGGCGCTGTGCCTGCTCGCCGACCATTTCGAAGTCCGCATCACACGGCGTCGGCTGCAGCCATCGTTGGGGGCGGAGCGCGGCCGCGGCCCGGCGAGGTCACGCTTGCTCACCACGGTGTGTTGTTCTTGGATGAGCTGCCAGAGTTTCCACGGGCTGCGCTTGAAGCGCTTCGTGAGCCGCTCGAGCGAGATGAAGTGGTTATTGCCAGAGTCGGTGGCCGAGTGTGCTTCCCTGCGCGGGTGCTACTTGTTGCTGCCATGAACCCCACTCGCCGCGGGCACGGACGCCCCGGTCGAGACGGGTCGCTGCAGCGGCTGTCTGGGCCATTACTTGATCGCATAGATCTTCATGTCGAAGTGCCAGCCATCCCGGTGCGAGATCTTGACGGCGAGCGTCATGGCGAAAGTAGCAGTGAGGTGGCCAAACAGGTGGCTGCTGCCTGGCGGGTGCAACAGCTTCGGCAAGGGGATGTGCTCAATGGGCGGCTTGGACCGCGTGAGCTTGATGAATGGGCGGCGATGTCGACGGCGGCCAAGCAAATGTTGCGAAGGGCCGTTGAAGAACTCGGACTCAGTGCTCGTGCCTGGGACCGAATCCGCCGAGTTGCCCGAACACTCGCCGATCTCGACGAGGCCGAAGGTCTCGACGTCGCCCATATCGCCGAAGCCGTGCAGTACCGCTGGCTCGACCGTGAGTTGTAGGGCTCGGCTTCGGTGCGAGAACAGGAGATCAGGCGAAATCGATTCATCGCCTCCCGAGTTTCTGCTCCCTCAGCGGTGAAGCCGCGCTAGAGGCCTGGCGCGAAGCCGCGACGCATCGTGTTCTCGCATACCACTCGCGGCACGGTGAACTGAGCCAGATAATCAACACCGCCAGACTTGGCGCCGATGCCGGACATGCCGAATCCACCAAAGGGTTGGCGGCCGACGAGCGCTCCGGTGCTGCTGCGGTTGAGGTAGAGATTGCCGACACGGAATCGTTCGCGAGCAAGATCGAGGTTGCTTGGTTTCCGGCTATACACCGCGCCCGTCAACTTGTACTCCGAGTCATTGGCCATTTGGATCGCTTGCTCAAACGTGTCTGCCTTGAGTACCGCAAGTACTGGGCCAAAGATCTCTTCGCGGGCCAGTCTGCTCTCTTGCGTGATGCCAGTGAACACAGCGGGTCCGACAAAGGGCTTGCCAACTGTCAACTCAAGCCCATCGGGAACCGCCACATGTGCAGCAAGTGTTCCTTCTTGTGCGCCGAGCTCGATGTACGAGCGAATCTTCGCGGCTGCCTCTTCGTCGATGACTGGACCGATATCGGTTCCCGGGTGCAGTGGGTCGCCAACGGCCAATGTCTCAACCGATGGAATGAGCCGATTCACGAACTCTTGGTAGGCCGAACCAACCACAATGACTCGGCTGCATGCTGAGCATTTCTGGCCTTGAAAGTTGAAGGCGCTGTCCCGAACGCCAAGGACGGCTTCATCAAGATCAGCGGATGTGTCCACGATGATCGCGTTCTTACCGCCCATTTCGCAGATAACGCGTTTGACCCATCCCTGTTCATCTCCTACAGCGCCGCAGGCCTGCACAATGTCGAGGCCAACGGCCTTGGACCCCGTGAAGGCAACGAGTGACGTGCGGGCATCGCGGACAAGCTGAGCCCCGACGGTTTCACCTTTGCCCGGTACAAACTGCACAACATCGCGGGGCACGCCAGATTCGTGGAGCATGTCCACGAGCATTTTGGCAATGCCGGGAGTTTGTTCAGCGGGCTTGATGATGGTGGTATTGCCCGTCACCAGGGCCGCGACACTCATGCCGCAGCAGATTGCAAGTGGGAAGTTCCAAGGGCTGATGATGACTGCCACGCCGCGAGGCTCTTGGAACTCGGTGTCGAGTTCACCGATGAACTGGCCAATTCGCCGTGGCTCGAATAGGCCGATGGCCTGCCGGGCGTAATATTCAAGAAAGTCAATTGCTTCGCATACATCCCCGTCGGCCTCACGCCAGGTCTTACCTGATTCGCGAATGATGACTCCTGAGAGCATGTCTCGACGAGACCGCATCAGGTCGGCGCAGGCGCACAACATCGCAGCGCGTTCTTTGACTGGCGTGTCTCTCCATGCAGGGAATGCCGCTGTGGCCGCGGCGAGGGCCGCATTTGCATCCTCACTTGTGGCATCAATCGAGACAGCGGGCACTTGAGCGGCGGCGACGGCTTGGCCAAATGCCTCGCGTTGATCGGCTTGTGCAAAATCGCGGAAAGGTTCGGTGAAGAATGGGCGCTCATCTGCAAGACCGGCGATGCCCGGCGTCATTGCATGTCGCTCTGGTGCTTCGGAAATGCGTGCAATTCCTGGGTCAGTCGCGGGGTCTTCTCCGTGTGGGGCAGCAAGTTGGTCGGCTGGGGATATGGAGCCTGCCGAACTCCCGCGAAGCCACGATTCATTCGATGTGTTCTCGAGGAGGCGTCGAACGAGGTAGGCCATGCCGGGAATCATTTCGCCCACGGGCACGTACTCACGCAATCGCATGCCACGCTGCACCGCAACCGCTTTGAGTTGATCGGCCATGCCGTGCAGCATTTGAAGTTCAATGGCTTCTTGTGGAAGCCCGCGTTGTTCAAGCAACGCTAGGGCAACTGCAATTGAACGGAGGTTGTGTGATCCGAGGGCAAGTTTGACGCCGCCCTGATCAGTGCTTGTGGGAATGGCATCAATGAAGGCTGAGGTCATTCGCTCAAAGCACGCATCGGTGTCGCGTTTGCGAGACCACACCGGAACGGGCCATCCATGCATTTCGGCTTCAATTGTTTCAGCGTCCCAGTAGGCGCCCTTGACCAATCGAACCGTGACCTGCCGGCCCGTTCTCTGCGACCACCGGATGATGCGGGCAGCATCGGCATCGCCGCTGCGGACATAAGCCTGCATGGCAAGTCCGGCAGTGAAGTCTATGGTCTCACAGCACCGCTCGAAGAGGTCAAGCGTGAGATCCTTGAGCCCGTAGTGCTCCATGTCAAAGTTGACGAGCACATTCCGCTCGGCGGCGCGTTCAAGAATTGGACGCAGCGCCTCGACGAGGCCATCAAGTGACCCGGCGTGGTCAATTGGGTCAGTTCTCGCAAAGAGCGAACTGATTTTGATCGACACATTGGCCCGAGGAATTGGACCGAGATGATCATGCTCGAGAACTGAATTCTCAGGCCACGCTGCAACTGAATCAGGAAGATTCTCGACAAGATCTAGATAGCGTCGTTGGTACTCGGCTGCTTCGCCATCACTCACGCACGCTTCGCCAAGCAAGTCGACCGAAAAGGCCATGCCATCGTTCCAGAGTGATCGCAACATCGGCAACGCTGTCGCAGCATCGGTGCCCGCGATGAATCGCTTGGCCATTCCTTCGATGCGACCTGCGACGGTCTTGGTCATCATGCCCTTGGCCATGCCGCCGGCTTTGAGGCCAAGGCCCATGCCGGGTGGCAAGGTGACGCCCGGCTGCGTGAGGTAGTCCATGAGATGGTTGTGGACATCTTCTTTGGTGCTGAGCGATGGGAAGCAATCAACGAAGCGGAAGAGCTGCACTTTGAAGGCTTCGTCCTTCATGGCCCAATCCATCAACTTGTCTGACCAGAACGCCGCTGAGAGTAAGCCCTTTGCGTGCCGGTCGGCTTCGTTGATGAGTTCGGTTCCGATGCGAAGCGTCTCGCGTTCCACTTCAGGCGAGAAGGGGCTCGTGGCCGGCGTAGTCAGCGGAGCACTGACGACAGGCTGAGCAGATTTGGATCGTCGATTGAAGAGGGACATAGGGCGGAAGTATAGAGTTCTCTGCGGATGGAAACTCAGTGAGCCGGGTGCATTGAGGCCACGACGTCTTCGTAGACGCGTTCGCACCGGCCCGCCGCATCGTCCCAGGTTAGTCGGCGAATATCGATTACGCCGTGACGCCTGAGGGTTTGCCCAAGGGGGGCGTGCCTGAGGACGGCCACAATTTTATCGGCCATGCCTTCGGTATCCCAGAAATCGACCTTGAGCGCGTGCGTTATGACTTCGCTCGCGCCAGACGATTTGGAGATCAGCACCGGTACGTCGTGCCCCATTGCCTCAAGTGGGGCGATCCCAAATGGTTCCGAAACGGATGGCATGACAAACAGATCAGCCATGGCAAAGATCTTGTCGATGTCCGCGCCACGCAGGAATCCGGTGAACAAGAAGTGCTGCCCGATGCCAAGTTCAGCGGCGAGTTCAATGCAGCGTTGATAGAGGTCGCCCGATCCCGCCACGATGAACCGCACATTCGGCTCGACTTCGAGTACTCGTGCCGCAGCTCGAATGAAATACTCGGGCCCCTTCTGTCGGGTAATGCGACCGAAGTACAAGACGATCTTTTCGCGGCGTCCAATTGGGCGAATGCCGCTCTCAATTGGGTCGATGGCAACACCGTTGTAGACCACCGTGACTTTGTCAGGGTTGACGCCATACCGACGGACCACAATATTTCTCGTGAGTCGTGACACCGTGATGACACGCATGGCTCCGTGCATGCCGCGCCGCTCAATATCGTAGACCCGCTGGTTGACTTGCTCGCCACTGCGATCAAACTCAGTCGAGTGCACATGGACAACGAGTGGCTTGCCGGTTCGGCGGGCGACTGCAAGGCCGGCTGGGTAGGTCATCCAGTCGTGGGCATGGATGACATCAAACTCGCGCGTGTCTGCGGCTTGTATTGCAAACGCAGCGAACCGGCGGACTTCGGTCATGATGTCGCCGGCGTAGTCAGTGGTCTTT
>JABJQE010000018.1 GCA_018663565.1 Phycisphaerae bacterium | reverse complement strand
TGACGCCATCATCGCATCGCTCCAGTCGATGGCCGCCGACGAGACGTTGCTTGTGCAGTCTGGCAAGCCAGTTGGTGTGATTAGGACGACCGAAGACAGCCCCAGGGTCATTATTGCCAACTCAAACTTGGTGCCCCACTGGGCAACGCAGACGCACTTTGATGAACTCGCCGCCAAGGGCCTCATGATGTACGGGCAGATGACGGCCGGATCGTGGATTTACATCGGTACTCAAGGCATCTTGCAAGGTACATACGAGACTTTCGCTGAGTGCGGCCGGCAACACTTTGGTGGAACGCTTGCTGGAACACTCTCAGTTACCGCCGGCTGTGGCGGCATGGGCGGCGCGCAGCCACTGGCTGTCACGATGAACGATGGCACCTGCCTAATCGCTGAGATGTGCCGCGAGCGACTGGAAAAGCGAGTGGCCGATCGGTATCTCGATGAGATCATTGAAGATCTTGACGGAGCGATTGACAGAGCGGTTGAAGCAGCAGCGAAGCGTGAACCTGTCTCAATCGGATGGCTGGGCAATGCAGTCGATCTGCTTGAGCGCCTGATTGAGCGGGACATCACGCCAGACATGTTGACCGACCAGACGTCCGCACATGATCCGCTCAACGGGTACTACCCCGCCGGACTCACTCGTGAAGAGGCGGACGCGTTCCGGCTATCCGATCCGGATACGTATCTTCAGAGATCGAACAGCACCATGCGGCGGCATGTGGAACTGATGGTCGACATCCAGCGGCGCGGGGCCAAGACATTCGACTACGGCAACAACATCCGCCAACGTGCCGCGGACGAGGGATTCGAACAAGCCTTTGACTTCCCCGGATTTGTGCCTGCGTATATTCGACCGCAATTCTGCCTTGGCCGAGGACCATTCCGCTGGTGTGCCTTGTCTGGGGATCCCGCTGATATCGCGGCAACGGACCGGGCACTCATGGAGCTCTTCCCTGAAGACGAAGGCCTTCACCGGTGGCTCACCATGGCTGGCGAGCGGGTTGCGTTCCAAGGTCTGCCGTGCCGCATTTGCTGGCTCGGCTTGGGGGAACGAGACAAGGCCGGGATTCGATTCAATGAAATGGTTCGTAAAGGCGAGGTGTCGGCACCCATTGTGATTGGACGTGACCACCTGGACTGCGGCTCAGTGGCTTCGCCAAATCGAGAGACTGAGTCGATGAAAGACGGCACCGATGCAGTCAGCGACTGGCCTCTACTGAACTTCGCGGCCAACACCGCAAGCGGCGCAAGTTGGGTGTCATTTCATCATGGCGGCGGCGTTGGGATTGGATTCAGTCAACATGCGGGCCAAGTCATCGTCTGTGATGGCACGGATGCCGCGGACAGAAGACTTGCACGAGTCCTGCGAAATGATCCGCTACTGGGCGTCATTCGACATGCAGACGCCGGCTATGAATCAGCGCAGCGGTGTGCTGACGAACAAGGTGTCAACGTACCAATGAAGGATTGGTGAGCCGCCGATGCCAGATGTCACAATTACAAATGCTCGAATATTGACCTTGTCCGGCGACGAGGGGCCTCGGCACGGCGAGGCGATGAGCGAACTCGGAGCCATCGACAATGGCTGGCTCTCGGTCACCAATGGCCGCATCTCGGCTATTGGCCAAGGCAGCCCTCCCGAGACGGAACTCGCGGAGGTTGTACTCGACCTCGATGGGCGGATCGTTCTGCCCTGTTGGGTCGATTGTCACACCCACGCATGCTGGGCAGGTTCACGACTGAGTGAATGGGAGTCACTGCTTAGCGGAGTGGCCTACTCCGATATTCTTGCGGGCGGCGGTGGCATTCTTTCAACAGTGCGGGCTGTGCGTGCAACACCACAAGAGCAACTTGTCAACGCCCTGCTGACCCGTGCCGGACGTATGCAGGTGTACGGAACAGGAACACTTGAGGTGAAATCTGGCTACGGGCTCAGCACTGAGTCAGAAGTCAAGATGCTCCGAGCAATTCACGAAGTCTCCCAGGATTCCGACCAGCAGATTGTCGGCACGTTTCTTGGGGCGCACGCCATCGATGCTGAACAACCAGACTTTGTCGATTTGGTCATTGAGGACACGTTGCCAGCTGTCGTGAGTGAGTTTCCGGGTATCACATGCGACGCGTATCTCGACGCCGCAGCATGGTCGCTCGATCAAACTCGCCGCCTCTTCACGCGAGCTATTGAACTTGGCTGTCCAATTCGGCTCCACACAGATCAATTCAATAGCGTCGGCGGAGTTCCAATGGCCATCGAGATGGGGGCAAAGAGTGTTGATCATCTTGAAGCCATTACTCCCGCTGACATTGCCACACTTGCTTGCAGTACGACCGTCGGTGTGCTGCTGCCCGCTAGTGGATTCCATCTCGACGGTCGATACGCGCCTGGACGAAGTTTGATTGACGCAGGCGCTGCCATCGCCATTGCGACGAACTGCAATCCGGGCTCTGCGCCAACATCTTCGATGCCGATGGCGATTGCACTTGCGTGTCGGTTCTGTGGACTCCGCCCCGCCGAGGCCATTACGGCCGCGACCTGGAACTCCGCGGCAGTACTTGGGCTTGAAGGTGAGGTCGGATCACTTGAAGTTGGCAAGCGAGCTGATATTCAGGTACTCGACGAGCGTGATCCACGGGCCATAGCGTGGGAATTCGGGGCCGTCCCCCCGCCCATCATCCTGCTTGATGGCACACCTGTGCAGTTCCTTGCTGAGTCGAGCGAGGAGGACCCGGAATAGTGCTGATAACAAAGCCTCGTGATATTGAGGGCGCACAGTCAGCCGCCACGCGTGTATGTCATGTGCATGAAGCACTTGCCGACTATCTGAAGCCTGGCCTTACGCTGAGCGAAATAGACGCATTTGTTGCCGAGACGCTCACCAAGCTCGATAGCACGTCATGCTTCTATCGCTATCGCATCCCCGGGCAACGACCATTCCCAAGCCATTCGTGCCTTTCGCTCAATGACTGCGTTGTTCATGGCACGCATCTCGATGTGGTTCGACCGCTGCAGGAAGGCGATGTACTCAGCATTGACATTGGCGTCCTGCACAGGGGTTGGATTGGCGATGCAGCGTGGACATATGGCATTGTCGACGTGTCAGACGCGGACCGACAGCTCATGGCAGTTGGCGTCGACTCACTTCGCCGCGGCATTGCTGCTATGCAGCCCGGCCGCCCACTCATCGACTGGGCCCGAGCCGTGCAAGATTGCGTGGAGAAGGAAGCAGGGTATTCACTCGTTCGCGGACTTGGCGGGCATGGATATGGAAAGACGCTGCACGCGGCCCCGTTCATTTCAAACGTAGTACCCACAACGCCAAATGAGTGGCCTGACGCCTTTCAGATCTTCGAGGCGGGTCAGTTGCTTGCCGTGGAGCCAATGCTCGCGGCGGGGCAACATGATGTCACATCCGATGTCAACGCGTGGCCTATCCGCACGGTTGATGGATCTATGACTGTGCATTACGAAGCTGATGTTCTGATTACTGAATCCGGGCCCAATGTACTGACTGCCGATATGTTCAATTTGCCTGACCTCGTCGGGTAGTAGGAGACTTCACCAATGATTCTTTCTGTTGCTATTTGTGCTGCACATCTGCTTGCAGTTGCCCCGACGACCTATCCGTCAACGCCGCGGGGCGACGTGGTGGATACATGGCATGGCACTGAGGTGGCTGATCCATATCGATGGCTCGAGGGCGACGTGCGTGAGCATGATGATGTGTCAAACTGGGTTGACTCGCAGAATGAGGTGAGCCTTGGCCATCTGCATGCGATTCCTGAACGCGAGGCCATTCGCAATCGACTTGAGACGCTTTGGAATTACGAGAAGACCAGCAGGCCAATCAAGGTGGGCGGACGCTACTACTTCACCCACAACAATGGTCTACAGAATCAGGCTGTCTGGATGGTGGCAGACTCACTCGATGCGAAGCCGCGGACTTTGATGGATCCCAACACGTGGTCCGAAGACGGCACCGTGGCCATTAGCGGCACCAGCTTTAGTCGTGATGGGCGGTTTCTTGCCTATGCCATCTCAGAGGGCGGGTCAGATTGGAAGACATGGAGAATTCGGGACCTCAACTCCAACACCGATCTGCCCGACTTGATTGAGTGGAGCAAATTCTCAGGCGCCAGCTGGATGCCTGATGGAAGCGGATTTTATTACTCACGCTATGACAAACCTGAAGCAGGCAGCGCACTACAAGCGGCGAATGAGAATCAGTCGCTCTGGTTTCACCGCACCAATACTCCTCAATCCGAGGACGTACTGGTCCACAGGGACGCTGAACACCCCCACTGGGGATGGTCAGCAGCCGTCAGCGATGATGGCCGCTGGCTGGTCGTGCATATTTGGAAGGGTGGCGACAAGAACCAGGTCATGGTGCAGGATCTCGCCAAGGCCGGTGGTGGCCTTGAGCCACTGATCACGGCCTTCGAAGCTGAGTGGGCATTTGTGGGCAGCCATGGCAGCACACTGCTCTTTCGAACTTCGAACGAGGCGCCACTTGGCCGACTTGTATCGATTGACTTCAGCAGCCCGTCAAAGAGTCGCAGGTGGACCGAAGTTATACCGGAATCAAAAGACACGCTTCGGGCAGTTTCGCATGTTGGGGGCAAACTTGCAGCTACCTGGATGCATGACGCAACGAGCAAGGTGTCGCTTCATGAGATGACCGGCAGACACATTCGCGACATTGCACTGCCTGGCGTAGGTACCTCCGCCGGTCTTTCTGGTTGGCCGGACGACTCTGAAGTGTTCTACACCTACACCTCATTCACCACACCGACACAGATCTACCGGCACGATCTCAAGACTGAAGACACCTCGATGTGGCATGACACCAAGGTGGATTTTGACCCTTCTCGCTTTACCGTGAAACAAGTATTCTTCGAGAGCGCCGACGGCACGCTTGTGCCGATGACGATTGCTCACCGGAATGATCTGGAGCGAAATGGTGCTCTTCCCACGTTGCTCTATGGGTATGGTGGATTCAATGTGTCCCTGATGCCGTATTTCTCAGCCTCGCGGCTTGCGTGGATGGAAATGGGCGGGGTGTTTGCTATTGCGAACTTACGAGGTGGTGGTGAGTACGGTGAAACTTGGCACGAGGCAGGAACCAAACTTAACAAGCAGAATGTGTTTGACGATTTCATTGGTGCAGCGGA
>JABJQE010000195.1 GCA_018663565.1 Phycisphaerae bacterium | reverse complement strand
TGCTCACACATCTCGCGATAGGCGCCGATTCGGCCACCAACGATCTTTTTTAGGCCGCCCATGATGCCTTGGCTAATTGTGGGGGCTCTCACCACAATGCCTCGGACCATGCCCTTGTAGTCCGTAATACGGTGTCCATCAAAGTCAAAGGTAGTGGTGCACGGGATACTCATGTCGACGGTCCTCCTGATTAGGTCTCTAGAGCCTATCCTGTGTGGCTCTCATGCGACACCACCTCCACGAAACCGCTCCAGCGAAGCTGAATTTGGCACTGTCCGTTGGGCCGCCCGATGTGGCCCATGGCATGCATCCAATTAGCTCGTGGATGGTGACCATCGATCTCGTTGACGATCTCTTTGTCACGCGGCTCGATGAGGATTCGATTTCACGGTACGCCATTGGCTGGCATGCTGAAGCGAGGCAGCCATCCGATATCGATTGGCCCGTGGCTGATGATCTGTCCGTTAAGGCACACCGGGCGATTGAACGATTCACCAATCGCCGGCTGCCCGTGCAGATGAAACTGGAGAAACGAATCCCAGTAGGTGGCGGACTTGGTGGCGGATCATCTGATGCTGCTGCGATGTTGCGGGCGTGCAATCGTCTATTCGATCTTGAACTGAGTGATGATGAGCTCCGGCATATCGCGGCGTCACTTGGATCTGATATTCCATTTCTCATAGCCGGCGGTAGCGCTATCGTGAGTGGTTTCGGCGACGAAATCGAGTTGTTGACTGAGATTCCAGACTTCCACGCTGTTCTATTCTTCTCAGACACATCTTGCGGGACCGAGGCGGTCTATGGCCGGTTCGATGCGCAAGGTACGGCTGTGCTGCGAGCACATGCCGTGCGAGAGACTATTTCAACTGGTCACTTTTTCAACGATCTAGCTGAGCCAGCACTTCAGGAGGCCCCCGCGCTGCGCAGCCACCTGACAGCAATTGAATCCACTGCAAAGCGACCGATTTATGTCAGTGGAAGCGGATCAACACTGTTCTTGACGTGTGATACAGATCTTGAAGCAGGGGCTATTGCCGCTGCCATTCAAGCTACCCATACAGTTTCGGCCATTGCCACCCGCCCAACGAGGCTCGATGCAAGGCCACTCAATTCAATCGAATAAACGGAGATACCTATGACGACCACCATGATTCAATATCCCACTGCAACCGACTTTGCACGAGCAGATATTGACGGCGCCGATTGGTCACAAGTTGGCCCGCTGTATCAGGCGTTGCTTGATCGTCCATTGAAGTGCAAGGGTTGCCTTGAGGGATTGTTCCTCGACCGCAGCGAACTCGATGCTGCTGTTGGCCAGTCCTACTCCACGCTGTACATCGAAATGACGCGTCACACTGATGACGAGGACATCAAGGCTGAGTTTCTCAAGTTTGTCGAAGACATGGAACCAAAGATCAAGGACATCTCATTCCAACTTGATCGGCGAATCGTGCAGTGTCCATTTGTAGATGATCTTGATCAAGATCGATACGGGGTCATGCTTCGCGATATGGATGCGGACGTGAAGTTGTTTCGCGAAGAGAATATTGCCATTGAGGTCGAGGACACCAAGCTTGGCCAGCAGTATGCCGAGATTTGCGGCGACATGATGGTTGAATTTCAGGGTGAAGAACGAACCCTTCCCCAAATGGCACCATTCATGCAAGAGAACGACCGGTCGGTTCGTGAAGAGGCCTTCCGACTCGTCGCGGCGCGACGACTTCAGGATGCCGAGCGCATGGACGAGATTTTTGATCGGATGATTTCCATCCGAAACACCAAGGCCGACAATGCCGATCTTGACGACTATCGAGAGTGGGCCTTTCGATCCAAGCACCGTTTCGACTACACCCCAGAGACTTGCCAAGATTTCCACCGAGGCATTCGTGAACACGCCGTGCCCTTGATGCACGCCATGAACAGAAGTCGGCGAGAATCTATGGGGCTTGATGTACTGCGTCCGTGGGACCTTGATGTTGATCCGCTTGATCGCTCGCCACTTCGACCATTTAACGGTCAGGATGAACTCGTCGCCGGCGCGAGCCGGATCTTTGATCGCATGGATCCCGCGCTTGGCGCGTTGTTTGACACGATGAAGGAAGGTGATTCACTCGACCTGGAATCCCGAAAAGGCAAGGCACCTGGTGGATACCAGTCAGATCGTGAGCGAGTGCGGCGTCCATTCATCTTCATGAACGCCGCTGGCGTGATGAGAGATGTTGACACCATGATTCACGAGGCAGGCCATGCATTCCATTCGATGCTTGCTCGAGATGAGCCACTGCTTTCATATCGACACTCTCCCATTGAGTTTGCCGAAGTGGCCTCGATGAGCATGGAACTCATTGCCCACCCATTCCTTGATGAGTTCCTGACCGAGGAAGAGGCTGGCCGAGCTCGCAGACAACACCTTGAGGGTGTTGTGTCAACACTGTGTTGGGTCGCCACGATTGATGCATTCCAACACTGGCTGTACACCCACCCGCACCACACGCAAGATCAGCGTGACATTTATTGGCTTGAACTCCAAGGTCTATATGGCCCCGACGTAGCGTGGGACGGGCTCGACCAGGAACGCGCCAAGATGTGGCAACGGCAATTGCATCTCTTTGAAGTTCCGTTCTACTACATCGAGTACGGCATCGCCCAGCTTGGCGCATTGCAGATGTGGTTGATGTATCGAGAGGATCCATCGCGGGCTATAGAGTTGTATCAGTCAGCATTGTCGCTCGGTGGATCAAAGCCATTGCCTGAACTCTTTGAAGCTGCTGGTTTGGTCTTTGACTTCGGCCCAGTCACGGTGGCGAGGCTGTTGGCTGAGGTTGAGGCGGAACTCGCACAATTGCCCGCATGAGTGACCACGCGTGGCAGCGGAGCCCAGAAGAGTGTGCCGATCATCTTGAACGGGCCACTGCATGGATCACACAGCATATGGGTGACGCCGCGGATCGCTCGGTGTGGTCGCGGCTTGAGCCTGGTGATGTGGCGAGCAAGATTCCACTTGCACCACCAAACCACCCAGAGATGCTCGAAGACGTACTGCGCGATTTGCAGCACATCATCGAACCTGGCATGGTGCGGTGGGATGCTCCAGGGTGGATGGCATGGTTCCCGTCGAATGCGCATCCGGATGCCGTTCTTGGAGACCTCCTTGCGAGCGTAAGCGCTCAGCAAGGTATGTTGTGGACATCGAGCCCGGCTTGCACCGAGTTGGAAACACGCATGCTGGAATGGCTTCGCTGCGCCATGGGTCTCCCAGAACGCTTTGCAGAGAGCGGCCCTGGTGGAGGTGTGCTGCAAGACACAGCAAGTAGTGCCATCCTGGCCTGCATGGTGGCTGCGAGAGATCGCGCAACCGATGGCCGCAGCAGTCGTGATGGAGGAACAGCCTGTGGCGGACTCACCGCCTATACGTCTGAGCAGGCCCACTCGTCAGCGCTCAAAGCTGCTGGGATTTGCGGCATAGGTCGGAGCAATCTTCGCCTGATTCCAACTGATCGAGACTTTCGGATGGACGTAACGGCCCTTGCCGCAGCAATGGAGCAAGACATCGCCGATGGTCTTCTGCCATGTTTTTGCTCGGCGACGGTGGGCACAACGGGGTGCGGCGCGATTGATCCTGTCGAAGCAATTGGTCGAGTGTGCAGCGAACATGATGTGTGGCTCCATGTTGACGCAGCCTGGGCTGGAACGGCGGCATTGTCGCCGTTACTGCGCGCGGACATCGTTGCTGGTGCCGAGCATGCCGACTCGTGGAATTTCAACCCACACAAGTGGATGGGCGCATCATTTGATTGTTCGTCCCTCTGGCTTGCAGACCGCGATCCACTCATCGCATCGATGTCTATCGATCCCGAATACCTACGCAACCAAGCAACCGAATCTGGCGAAGTGATTGACTATCGAGATTGGCACATTCAGCTTGGTCGCCGATTTCGGTCGCTCAAACTGTGGGTCTTGCTGCGAATGACAGGCGTGGCAGCACTCGCCGAAATGGTGGAGTTCCATGTGTCGCTTGCTGAGATTGTGGAGCAGCGAGTTGTGCGTGAGACTCATCTTGAACTTGCGGCGCCACGGAGTCTCTCACTGCTGGGTATTTGCCATGTAGATGGTGACGCGGCGACACAACGTCTAATTGATTCCGTCAATGCGGATGACCGGTTTGCCGTAACGCACTGCATACTTGATGATCGACTGGTCATGCGAGTTGCGGTTGGGTCCGCCGCGACAGCCCTTGCGGACATCGAGGCATTCTGCGAGTTCATTGCAGGCTGAGGTCAGTCGAAGTTCCAGTTGCCATGCGAGAAACCACTTTCAGAACGCCAGCTGAGCGTCTCACGGTCGCCATCGGCGGCGTATTCGGCTGTGAACGTCCAGGGGTCGCCATCAC
Source organism: Phycisphaerae bacterium (assembly GCA_018663565.1). Taxonomy (GTDB): domain Bacteria; phylum Planctomycetota; class Phycisphaerae; order Phycisphaerales; family SM1A02; genus UBA12567. The sequence continues at coordinate 3,820 of JABJQE010000195.1, read as the reverse complement.
CATTGTCGATGACTAACTCGATGGAAAAGTCATCTTCATCTAACCACTTATACGAGCCAGTAAAGCCCGCAGATTGTAAGGCTAGGGTGCCTTGCTCAGTCGTGGGCAATTGCCCATCGTGCGTAAGTTGCCACTGCGCGATGACACCAGAGGCATTGGTGAGGGTGTTGAGTCCCTGTTCAATCTGCGTATAGACCAGCGACATCACCATGGAGGCTAAACCAACGCCCATGACGCCAAAGAACGCAAGAAAAAGGGCAGACACAAAACAGATCCAAATCGATCCTAGGAGTCCGATGACGAGCCCAGCAATTGCAAAGCCTCTAGGTTCGCGGCGTATGGCGATCAGTCCCATGACCGCGCCGACCGGTGAAAGGATTCCAGCTGAAACGAGTCCAATAATTGACACGATGAACGACGCGAGTCCGAGCCCATTTTCATCAGGTTGGTGGTCCCAGCGATCTTCTGGCGAGAGGCGGGCCATTAGCGTTTGAGCGCTTTCGTGAGTTGTTTCTCATTGGTGCAGATCTTGAAGACCTTGTCGAGTTTGACCATGCGGAGCAATTGATCGAGTTCGCTTGCAACATTTGCCAGTACGACTTTCATCTTCCGACCTGCGGCGCGGCTGCGGGCATCGACGAGCATGCCAATGCCCATGCTGCTCATGAATGTGACTTGTTTCATATCAATCACGAGCCACTTATAACTACCAATATCAGCGAGTGCTTCTTGAAGAGATTCGGAGATGATGCCCGACTCACGTTCGGTAATGGTTGGCGCGTGAATAGTGGCGACAAACGCATCGGCGTCTGACGAATATCGCACGAACAAACTTTCATTGGCGTCGCTGACAGGTCACCTCCCCACCCGGGTTAACAGACGAGCACTTTACGTTGCCGGAGAAATAGATGTCAACAACGCATCTAGGTCTCGCAGGAGCTCAGAGGCATTTTGGTAGCGATCAGATGGTTTTTTGGCCATGGCCGTTGAAATGATGGAGGCCACATCCTCAGGAAGGTCTGGAATAACACCTCGAGGATCTGGCACAGGCGACTCACGGTGATGGCGGAGTACTTCACGCACATCACTCGAGCCGTGATACGGGGGCTGGCCAGTGATCAGGTGGAACCATGTCGCCCCCATGGCATAGAGATCACTGCGATGATCGACAAGTCCGCCAGAGCACTGCTCCGGTGACATGTAGTGCGGTGTCCCGATGATGTGGTTGGTTCCGGCAATATCGGTTGTATTCGGGGCAAGTACTAGACCAAAGTCACTGAGTTTGGCCATGCCGGATTCATCAATGAGAATATTGTCTGGTTTGATGTCGCGGTGGATCATGCCGCGTTGGTGCGCTGCGTTGAGACCCTTGCAGGCATCACGGAGGATCCGCGTCGCGAGAGTGAGTTCAAGTGGGCCTGTTGCCTTGATAAGCGTGAACGAAGTGCCGCCTGTGCAGTGTTCCATGACGAGGTACAAGGCCCCGTCATGGTCACCAACATCATGTATGGCAACAGTATTCGGGTGACCAAGTTTGGCCATGGTTCGCGCTTCTTGCATGAATTGCCGCCGGAGCATCGGAATACGAGCGGAGTCTGGACCGAGCAGTTTGATAGCCACACTGCGGTCAAGCAATTCATCGAGTCCATTAAGGACGAGTCCCTGGCTGCCCGTTCCCAGTACGTCAATCACGCGGTATCGGCCGATCTCGGTTCCAATAAAGGACTCAGCCCGCACGGACCGGTCTTTGGGAAGGATGCCAGTGCTCATGCCAACCGAACTCGGCAGCATGGTCGGCAAGAACGTTGCTGTGCCAGGCTGAGCAATAATGGTGGCGGCGAGGTTGAGTTCTCGGTCAACCTCAAAGAAGGCTTCGGCAAGTGTCAATGCGCATCGTGGCGCCAATTGCATTGCTTTCACTTCGCTGTCTGCAGCGAATGTTCCGTTGTGATGATTTAGTATCTGAGCGACACCAATAATGTCGTTGTGATCATCTCGCAGTGGAATACACAGAACGGATCGAGTTCGAAATCCGGTCTGTTCATCGAAGCGAGGATTGAACCGCGAGTCTTCTTGTGCGTCCGGGATATTGATGATGTGTCCGAGCCGCATACAGGCGCCAGCGAGCCCCTCATCGGCCGGCATCCGGATGAGTGGACTCCCGTCTTCACTGGTTAGTCCGTGTGCGACGACGGTCAAGAGTTCATTTGATGACGCGTCGTATCGATAGACCGAAGCGCGCTCAGCGTGAAGGCCGTCGCGGAGCGCGTCGCAAATGGCATTGAGCTTTCCAGTGCCGCCGGTCGTCTCGCGAAGTGTGCGATCGAGCTTGGGAAGATCCAATACATCCGGGCCCCGCGAGTCGAGCAGACCGCGTGACTGTAGATCAAGGACAGCAGCGACTCGAGCGACCACAATGGCCGGGCTGATTGGTTTGGTTAGGTAATCATCAGCACCTCGTTCGAGCGCCTTCATAATGCGTTCAGGATGATTCCGGTCAGAAATGATGATCGTGGCGATATGGTGGTTACTGGGGTGTTGCTGCGTTGCTCGCAGGATGTCGAATCCAGAACCATCTGGCGTCTCAGATTCGGTAACAACCAGATGAAACTCACCAGCATTCAGGAGTTCAATCGCTTCGCTCGCCGAGCGGCACGTAGCGACAGAATGTCCCATTCCGACAAGGTGCACCTCAAGCATCCTTCGGATAGCCGCATTCGGATCAACAATCAAGATGGACCGTTGCTCACCCACAAGCAACATGGTACGTACCATCGTCGCATGCGACCTGTATCACATGGTGGCGGCTGGCGATCGATCATCTATACCCTTCGCGCAGGCCGAAATACGGGCGGTCTTGTCCGTATGTGGCGAGCGATGCGGTCACGAAACGCCTGTAAGACATGTGCGCTCGGCATGGGCGGCCGTCGTGGAGGCATGGTCAATGAGGCTGGGCGATTCCCAGAAGTATGCAAGAAATCAGTTCAGGCCATGGCGGCAGACTTGCAGGGCGGAATTGATGGGGGCGTGATTGACTCGACCCCATTCTCCACTCTTGAGCACCTGTCTCCGCGTGAACTCGAGCACATGGGGCGGTTGACCGAGCCACTCATCGCCACATCGCTGGATGATCGGTTTCGGCGTGTGAGTTGGGACGAGGCCATTGATCGTGCCTCAGCCGCCATTGCCCGCGTTGACCCAAACCGGTCGTACTACTACTTCAGCGGCCGGTCTTCGAATGAGGCTGGTTTCCTGCTTCAGTTGTGTGCGCGGCTTCGCGGGACCAATAACATCAACAACTGTTCGTACTACTGTCATCAGGCCTCCGGAGTAGGTCTTGCAAGCATGACCGGATCCGGTACAGCAACCGTTGTGCTTGAGGATCTCGGTAAGGCAGACTTTGTGATGGTGATCGGCGCCAATCCGGCGAGCAATCACCCTCGGTTGATGCGAAATCTGGTTGAAGTGCGTCGTCGCGGCGGCACCGTGATCGTGGTCAACCCACTTCGCGAACCGGGCTTGGTTCGATTCAAGATCCCAAGTGACGTCCGCAGCATGCTCAAGGCTTCTCAGATTGCGGACGTCTATGTGCAGCCACACATCGGTGGCGATTCAATGTTTATGGTTGGAGTGATGAAGCAGCTCATTGAGCAGCAAGACATCGATCGCGAATTCCTTGCGTCTCACACAGCGGGCTGGGAGAGTTGGGAGGCACGGATTAATTCGTGTTCATGGTCTGAAATTATCGAACACAGCGGGGTCTCTCGCGATGTGATCAACACGGTGGCTGGAGCCTACGCAAAATCGAAGCAGGCAATAT
>JABJQE010000194.1 GCA_018663565.1 Phycisphaerae bacterium | reverse complement strand
CTTCTTCCGCTTCGAGATAAACTTGGCTATGCCTATGCGAGCGATTGCCGCGGTCGTGGCGTCTTCACGCCACATGCGGGCCCGCCACAAGTGTGTGTCAATCTCCCAACGTGGGATGAGGCAGTGGGGCGGAATGGAATTACCGACGACAACTTCAATGCCTATCTTCGATCATGCATGCAGTGCGACGACTTTGATGTGTTGACAGTGCATGCTGAATCAGAGGGCGGCGTAAAGGCCGCTATGTTTGAATCGTTTTTAGACCAAGCGATTGCGGATGGTATTGAAATCGTTCCGCTTGGCGCTTTGATCCCAGAGCACATAGAACCTGGGCGACTTGTACAAGGCAGCGTCGACGGCCGCGAAGGCTGGGTCGCGGTTCGATCAGAGACAAAAATATGACCCTACAGCATCCATCATTGGACTCCCGTCGAAGTTTCGCCCGTATGACACTCGTCGTGTTGGCCATTGTGTTTGTTGGGGTGTATCTCCTACCACTGGGTGTACGACCACTCGTGGTGCCAGACGAAGCGCGGTACGGCGTCATTCCAGCGGAGATGATCGATTCTGGCGACTGGATTGTTCCCCATCTCGTTGGCATTCGGTACTTCGAAAAACCAGTACTTGGCTATTGGTTGACAGCGGTGTCGTTTCTTGGATTCGGTGAGAACGCATTTTCCCTTCGGTTGCCATCGGCCCTGATGTCTGGGCTCTCGGTCGTGATGTTGATGCTCTTTGTGCGTCGGTGGACCAGTCGGTGGGATCTCGCTGCGTTGTCTGGATTGGTTCTTGCTACCTGCTTGGAGCCGGCCATTCTGGGGACAACAGCGGTACTTGACGCGCCGTTTTCCGCCACCGTGACCGCGACGATTGTGTGCTTCTACTTGGGATGGCGTTCTGTTGGGTCTGCCCGGTTTGGCTGGCTTGTCGCGGCGGGTGTTGCGTGCGGCGCGGCATTCTTGATCAAAGGCTTCTTGGCGATGGCGATTCCTGCCATGGTGCTCGCGCCATGGCTTGTGTGGCAGGGTCGATGGCGAGACCTATTTGTACTGCCGTGGGTGCCAGCGATTGCTGCAATTGTGACCGCCTTGCCGTGGTCACTCGCGGTGCACTGGAACTCGGCTGAGTTCTGGGACTACTTCTTTTGGGTTGAACATGTGAACCGGTTTACCGGCGGGGATGATGCGCAGCATCCTGAGCCATGGTGGTTCTTCTTGCCAATCATTTTGGTGGGATTGATCCCGTGGGTATTTGCGGGACCATTGGCATTGGGCGGCCTCTTGCGGCGAGGGTTCGGTTCACCTGAGAGTCGACTCTTGGTGTGTTGGTTACTCATTCCACTGGCTTTCTTTTCGGTTTCGTCCGGGAAACTTCCGACGTATATCCTGCCGTGCTTCCCAGCTGCTGCCGCAATGATTGCGGTTGGTCTCGTTGAACGGTTTAACCACGCAGGTCCCAAACGAACATTCGGGGAGTTGGTTCCCGGTGGCATTCTCGTTCTGCTTGGGGTGATAGCGTGTGTGGCCACGCCATATATTCCAACTTCCGCGGTTGATGGTGGTCCGTGGCAGGATGGTGGCGTGTGGCGACTTGCGATCGTTGGCGGCGCATTGATCTTCTGGGGCGTCGCTGATTGGCTCTCACAACGTACGGATGATGGCCGTGGCCGCGTGCTCATTGGGGGCGTTGGCGCTGCGGCGTTGTTTGTGTGTATTCCACTACTGATGCCAACTGGCTGGATGGAGGTTTCCAAAGCGCCAGTTGCGTGGATGCGGCCATACACGAGCCTTGCTGAGCGAAGTACGGTGCTCGCTGGTCGAGACTTTGCGCATGTGGCGAAGTGGGTGTGGCCAGAGTCGGAAGTGCGGCTCTTTGGCGTTCCTGGTGAAATGCACTGGGGCGTTGAGAACTTTGCCGAGCATGCTGAATCGCATGTCAATGAACAAGAATTCGCTCAGGTCGTCGGTGGGGCGACAGCCGAGCATCCTGTTGTGCTCATAACTACAGCGCCCGATCGCCGCGAATCCTGGATTTCCCAGATGGTGGAGTGGGGTGAGGTGGAGCAGCCGCAAATTGTGCGTGATAGGAATGTGATATTGGCGGTCTGGCCAAGGTCGGCACTCCCTGATGCTAAGTAGTGGGCTGTACTCGGGTGGATGGACCCGCGGTGTTAATCGTGGTTTGGCGGCGAGGCATTTGGGCCCGGATTGCATTCCACCCACATTGATTCCAGAGATTCTTCTTGGATAAGTGCTGGCGTTTCATGTGGCGGTGTGTGGCATACCGAATATGACGTTGCCACAGCAGGATGCATGTTTACAGCGTGAGCCTGACCCCCTTTTCAGATTGATATCATGCGTTATCTCGCAATACCGCGAGCTCTATGGAAGGAAAAAGAATGAGTTGTTGTAGCACAGGATTGGACGTACTGGTTACCCGAGAAGCCCCCGACTTTACGGCTCCGGCTGTGATGGGCGACGGTTCAACTGGAGAAGTCACGCTTTCGGCATTCCGTGGAAGTTATGTTGTGCTCTTCTTCTGGCCACTCGACAACACATTCGTGTGCCCAACAGAAATCATTGCGTTTGATAAACGCCTTGATCAATTCAAGCAGCGTGGCTGCGAAGTGCTTGGCGTGAGCATTGACTCTGCATTCTCACACATTGCTTGGCGAGAGAAGCCAGTGGCCCAGGGTGGCATTGGCCCAGTGGCTTATCCGATGATCGCTGATATCAAGCATGAGATTTGCCGAGCCTACGGCGTACAGCACCCGAACGGCCCTGCGCTTCGCGCATCGTTCCTGATTGACAAAAATGGTGTTGTGCGGCACCAAGTTGTAAATGACTTGCCGCTTGGTCGAAACATCGACGAAATGCTTCGCATGGTTGACGCGTTGAAGTTCTTCGAAGAGAACGGAGAAGTCTGCCCAGCAGGGTGGTCAAGTGGCGATGACGCCATGAAGCCTTCCGCCGCTGGTGTTGCAGATTACCTCTCTTCTAACGCAGAGACGCTGTAGGGCAACGGGGCTATAGGCCCCATGCCGGGGTATGGGTCGAACCGACAGCCCCCGGTGCGGTGATCGCCCTATGACTCCACTGCGGCCCTGCTGCGTTCTTCCTTGATCTTCATCTTGATGTGCCAGAAGTATTGCGCTTTGAATCGAGCAATGCCAAAGCCAGCCTTTCCATCAAGGAAACCACCCTTCAGGATGAGTGAGACGAGGTAGTACGCGAGCGGGAACCACCACTTCTCAATCTTGCCGTACTTAGATCGTTGCCGTGGTGTAAGGGCCTGCCACACTGGGCCGCCCTTCGGACCCATTGCGAGATAGCGTTTGGCTTCCCAGGACGAGTACTCGTTGTGTTTCGCGATGTACGACTCGAGTCCTCGCCGATCGTCGTGGTCAATTGGCGAGTGAATGGTTCCAATCTCTCCATCAAGCAAGGGGTGCTCATGGATTTCCATATCGAGGTGGCTCCATCGATCCTCGTCAATCTTCTCATACCGCCCCGAGTCTGGGCGAAACAAGGCTAGTTTGGCAAAGGGGTCGCCATGCCGAAGAAACTGGCCCATGAACCAATTGTGAAATGTGAGCCAGTAGCCAACACATTGTCCTGAGCGCACTTTGGTGTCGACTTCAGTGCAGAAGTCGTCTGTGATGATCTCGTCCGCGTCGAGGAAGAGCACCCACTCGGTGCTCAGCGTGTGGTTGTTAAGAAACCAGTTTCGCTTCTTTGGGAACTGTCCGTTCCATTTGAACTGCACCACTTCAGCGCCATGTGATTCGGCGACTTCGGGTGTGGCGTCCTCGCTTCCAGAGTCGACGACATACACTTTCTCGAATCGCTCAAGTCGCTTCAGGCAGCGGGGCAGATTGCGGGCTTCATTCTTGACTGGAACAACAACAGTGACGGGAATGGAATCGCTCATGTGAGCCACATGGTACAAAAAGACGACGGGCTTCCGACCGAGGAGTGCGTCGGAAGCCCGTCAAGGGCACGCGGTCATATGGCCTCGATATTGAGGGTGTTGGATCAGGGCGCGATCAGGCCTTCGTAGATCACATTAAGGAGCGTCTCGTTGCGATCGCCCGTGATCTCCCAGAACATCACGCCACCGAGATTGAGATCCTGTACATAGTCGATCTTGTATTGCATGGACTCTGCATCGTCATAGGACACGAAGTGTCCGCCATGTTGCGAAACGCTATAGAGCCATGGAACCTTGGCCTGATCATCCCAATGACGTGTATAGAGACCACTCGCAAGCATTTCTTCGATCTCAAAGAAGTCGTTGACACCAGTAACGCCGCTTGACCAGTCGTCCCATGTACCAGGTGGTACGGATGATCCTGATTGGAACAGGCCGTTGTTTGTGTTTCCGACACCTCCCCAGGCTCGGCCGTAGAACGGTACGCCCATGACCAATTTGTCAGGTTCCACACCTGCATCAAGCCACGGCTGCACGGAGCCTGCTCCGTTGTAGTGCAAGCGAACATCATCGTTGGCTGATGGGTTATCTGGGTTGGCATAGAGCGCAGAGTGATGGCCAGCAATGGAAAGATCCCACGCGCCCATGAAGTCATAGGACATCGTGTTGACCCAATCACATTGCTCGGCGATACCAGCGAGGTCATAGTTGAGTAGTTTGTCAACACCACCTGCAGATGCAATGGTCAAGAGGTACTCACGGCCATCCGCCTCGCTCGCGGCGTCGAGTTGTACCCGCAATTCTTCGAGTAGAAGCGTGTAGTTGCCACGATCCTCTGGTCGGTAGGTGTTGCCGCTCAAGCCGCAGCACACCGGGTATTCCCAGTCGATATCAACACCATCAAAGTTGTAGGTTCGAATAAACTCAACACAGGATTCTGCAAAGAGGATTCGAGACGACTCGGTGAGCGCGACATCACTGAACTTGCCAGACCATGTCCAGCCGCCGACAGAAATGAGTGTCTTGAGGTGAGGGTGCTCTGCTTTGAGTACGTTGTTGATTTGGTTGTAGGTACCACGATATGGCTGGTCCCAACTGTCACCCGGATACAACTTGTCGATTGCGGCATACGGATCGCCAATGGCAATTCGGCCGTCGTCTCCAATATTGGCAAACGCGTAGTTGAGGTGAGTAATCTTGTCGACTGGAATGTCTGATGGCTGGTAGTCACGACCATAGATGCCCCATTCGATGTAGTACGCAACAATGCGACCATCTACATCGATGTCACCGCCGCCATCAGGGCATGGTCCGAAGACCCCAATCATGGCCAGGAGGTCATCGGCGTCGACTTGAGCATTGGCATCGAAGTCTGCAGCGCAGTCCTCTGGATTCGAGCAGGGCCCCCACGCGGTCAGGAGGGCCAGTATGTCATTGATGTCTACGTCGCCATCAGCATTGAGGTCTTGAACGCATGGTGGGGTTGACGTATCGCCATTTCCATCTGATCCTCCTCCAGCACCCGGGATCATTGTCAGCGAGACAGGAAGTCCATTGAGCCTGAGATCCGGGAACGACGGTGGCCATGATCCAGCAGCAGTAAAGCCAATGGAGTGGGATTCGCCCGGGGCGATTGTCCCATTCCACGATTCGTTTATGACTGTCGTGGTGCCGCCATCAACGGTTCGAACACCATTCCAAAGGCTCTCGATGGACGGTCCATCGGACCATTGGAGCAACCATCCGTCCAAGGCAGGGCTGCTTGCGGGGTTCTCAATGGAGATAGAGGCGTTGTAACCGCTTTCCCAGGCAGAAGACTGCTCGACGACAAGGGAGGGGTTCGCGATCGCAGCTGTCGAAACGGCGAGCGTGGATATTAGGGGCATGAGTGAATACATCATTGTGAGAGGGTTCCATATCCGGTGATTGTGAGCCGGCGAGTGAACAGCAAGTTCAGGTGTACGAAGTAATTCACATGGTCTGTTCAAGGAACTTGTCAAGAATGAGGTAGAGCGTGCTGGGCTCCCTTTTATGCTGATTGTGAAGTCTGAATTGGCCCTTCGGTATGATCGGGGCTCTTTCACATAGAGGACACCTTGTATGACACTGCTACTACCGTACGTTTGCGCACTCCTGGTATTGGGATCAGAAGCAATTACTCCAACGGAGCGTGATGGATGGCATTCCGAGCGGCACAAGGCGATTAATCAAGTAGTCGCCGATTCGAAAGGTGGCGTGGAATTGGTCTTTATTGGAGATTCCATTACGCAGGGATGGGAGAGTGCTGGCAGGCCGGTGTGGGATGCCTCCTACGGCAATCGATCAGCGGTCAATCTTGGCATCAGTGGCGACCGAACCGAGCATGTGTTGTGGCGGCTTGATCATGGAAACCTCAAGGGCATTACTCCTCAGGTAGCGGTCGTCATGATTGGCACCAACAATATTGGCCACGGAACACACACCACAAGCGAAGTATTGGATGGTGTTCGCGCTGTTGTGCAACGCATTCAGGAGCTGAGTCCACAGACTACCGTCTTGCTTCTTGATATCTTTCCGCGCGGCGCGGGATTCAATGTAGATCGTGGTCGAATACTACAGATCAATCAGGCGCTCGCCCGCTTACATGATGGTAAGCGTGTGGTGTTCTTGCCGATTGGCCATGTATTTCTAGAGGACGATGGTTCGATCAGTCCCGAGATCATGCCCGATGCGCTGCACCTCACAACACAGGGATACCAACGATGGCATGACGCCATTGATCCCACGCTACAAAGCATGTTGTCTGATGAGAAACGCAAGGAGTAAACATGCGTTTCTCGATTGTGTTGTCGTGGTGCGTGACGTTACTTTGCATGGGTGGCGGGGTCGGCTGTGAACACCAAGAGGCTCCACGTACAGACGCGAGCGAGATTCGCATTGCGAGCCTAAGCCCAGCAATGACCACAACACTCCAACAGGCGGGTCTTGGTCCGTTGATGGTGGGTCGTTCTGCATTCTGTCGAGAGGCAGACGATCTTCCGGTTGTTGGTGACTTGCAGCACATCAACGCAGAGCAACTCGTGCGGGTCAACCCATCGCATGTCTTTGTGCAACGGCCCGGTGATGCGGTGGGTGGGGTTCTGCAGAAGTTGGCGCAGGAGCATGGATGGACCATCGTTTCGCAGCCGATTGTTGATTTGCCAGATGTCGTACTTCTCCTCGATCGAATAGCAAGCACTGTTCCTCACGAAGGCGTACTTCAGAAATGCAGGGTGCTGTCTGCTGGTATTGCAGATGCACTCCGTAAGGCATCGGCTACGCAACTCCATCGTGTATTGATTCTCAGCGCGGAGCAATCACCGCTTGCGTGGGGCCGCGATACGTATCTTGGACAAATCGTTGAGGCTGCGGGCGGCAGGAATGTCATGGCCGACAATCGATGGACGCCTCTTTCACTCGAAGACGTTGTTCGGTTGAATGCAGATGTTGTCATCGTTCCAACGGCCATTGATCCTATGGATCTCGCCACACTTGAGTCGGCAGTTGATGCAGAGCGGATTCATATTTTGTACTCACCGTCCATCGATATTCCAGGTCCGCATCTCGCGTCGCTCCGCCTGCCCATTGAATGCATTCTTCAAGATGCTGCCGAGCACTCGCAATGAACAGCGAAGCGTAAGTTGGCTGCTACGAGCGATCGTCGTACCAAGATGTCATCCACTGTTTGAATGTCGAGGTGTTTCGGATTGGTTCCCACCACGACCGATTGTTGACATACCAGTCGATGGTGTCGTGCAGTTGAGATTGAAAGTCTGCAGACGGTTGCCACCCAATTGATTTGGCGAAGCTGGAATCCATGCAGTACCGCATGTCGTGGCCGGGTCGATCGCGGACAAACCGAATCATGGACTTGTCATCGTTGAGCGCGGCAACAATTGATTCCGCAATCTCCAGAGCTGACACGCGAAGTCCACCGCCAAGGTTGTAGATGCCACCGGGTTCGCCGTGCTCGAGGGCAAGCGAGAGTCCTCGGCAATGATCATCCACGTGGATGTAGTCGCGTACGGCTGAGCCATCGCCGTAGACTGGAATTGAGTATCCAAGCATTGCACTGGTGATGAAGAGCGGAATGATTTTTTCGGGATACTGGTGGGGACCAAAGGTGTTGGCACCTCGCGTTAGAACTGTTTCAAGTCCATATTCTGCGTGGGCGGCAAGGACCATTGCATCGCCCGCAGCTTTCGATATGGCATAGGGGCTCGTCGGTCGCAGCGGGTTTCCCTCAACCGACGGGGCGGCCGTGGG
>JABJQE010000193.1 GCA_018663565.1 Phycisphaerae bacterium | reverse complement strand
CCACGTCCACTGCCCTCAGATGAAACGAATCAGGCCATCCACGCAGCAGCCGTATCGCATGGTGCCAGAATCGCCGTGCTTGGCCCGCTCCCAGAGGATTCCCCAGAGGAGTTCTCCGCATGTGTTGATCCAGCGACCTTCCTTGCAGCGGGCCTTGATCCAGCCATTGCAGCAGCTCAACCCAATGCCGCGCCACGGCTGAGCGATATCTCCGCAGGGTGCCGTGTTCCGCCCGGAGGTGAGGGCGCTCTTGATGTCCAGGCCTACCGAATTGCCTGCGAGATTGGCGGCCAACAACGGCCCGTGGTCGCTGATGTTCGAGCAATGCCCTCGCCTTTATATGCACTTCGCGTGATGCGCTCGTGCTGGACATAGGCGATCGGTACACTCATCACTATGGCCACACTGGTGCATGGCGTAGACCTTGTCGAGATTCGACGAATTGAGTCGATGTTGGAGTCGCACGGCGATCACTTCATCGACCGCGTTTTCACCCAGCTCGAGCGAGCGTACGCCGAGCAGGGTGGCGCTGGGCGAGCAGAGCGCTATGCAGCCCGTTTCGCCGCCAAGGAAGCCGTGTTTAAGGCGCTTGGCTCAGGGTGGTCCGGAGGCACAGCCTGGGTCGATGTAAGTGTGGTGCACCGCGTGGGCGGCGCTCCGGCGATCGAAATCTCAGGGCATGCCGCCGAACTTGCCGAGTCCATGGGTATTACCTGTTGGGAATTGAGTCTGACCCACACCAGCGACCTAGCCATGGCGAGTGTTGTTGGCTTGAAGACGGAGGAGCACTGAAATGGCACGTCGTGGATCACGCCCGTCCTTGTATGAAGTAGGACGCTTGCGACTTGACCGTGAGGGGCAGGGGGGCGAGCATCAGCCCGAGTCAGACGGACCTATTCCGCCGAGCCGCTTTACGCCCGGCAGCAGCCTCCGTCTCCCGATGGGATTTGTGATGGTCGGCATCGTGGTTGTCGCTGGCATTATTCTGTTGGCCTGGTGGCTTGGTAAGGGAACGGGTCAAGAACTGGCCAAGGCTGAAGTGATGGCGCAGGGGCACGGTCGGGTGATGGCCGATCCACTCGATTCACGGTCGCCCACCGTCAAAGTTGAGCCCGTTGTGGCTTCGCCGCCTCCGGCCCAGGTGCCAGCTGTGGTTTCGGCAGCGGAACCGCCCCCTGTCGCTCAGGAGGCACCATCGAGCGGTGATCCAAGACAATCTGGCATGCACTATTTCGTCCTCGCGGAGACCCGATTCGCAGGCGCCCAAGAGATTGCGGCGTTCTGCAGGCAACAAGGGCTTGATGTTGCGGTCGTTTCGGGTCACAATACGCGGCTCGCACAGGTTATTGCCCTGCCCGGGCTTGTTTCGTCCCGTTCATCAGATCCGGCCTATAGGGCCTTGGATGCCAAGATTGAACGCGTGGGACGTGAATGGAAGCAGTCGGGCAGGCGGACAAGTTTCTCGGATCGGTATTTGAAATCAAAGGGCGACTGAATTATGAGCCTCCATCGAAGTCTCAAAACAAAACCTTCTGGCTTGAACCAGCACCGCAACGTGTTGAAGCGAAGCGAACGGGTAGAACTGCTTTCCGAGAAGGGTGAGTTTGATATGGAAAGCGACTCGCCTATCGGTTTGGTCAAGGTCGGCAATCGCGCCGTCGTGACAAAGAAGCCGAAGAAGGAAGCTACCGAAGATGGCGAAGCTACGGAAGCCACTGACGCTGCGGAATGATCCGCAGTGCGTGAGTGCGTCACACCATGATTGACCCTGATCGACTCGTCAGCAGTCGCGCCCGCAGCGTGGACGTGTCTGGGATTCGCCGCGCCTTTCATCTTGGGGCTACGCTTGAAAACCCGATCAACCTCTCGATCGGCCAGCCAGACTTTGGCGTGCCAGAGTCGTTGACTCGCGCCACGATCAAGGCCATAGAAGACGGCCACAACGGATATACCATGACTGGCGGCGCGCATGATCTGCGCGTGGCGGTGGCTGACAATCTACGGCACGACGTCGACTGGACCATCGGTGGCGGCGAAAGCGACCTCATCATCACCAGCGGTACCAGCGGCGCTTTGCTGCTTGCGTTTATGGTGCTCTGTGAAGAAGGCTGCGAAGCCATTGTCGCCGACCCGTACTTTGTGATTTACCCAACGCTTGGTCCCATGACCGGGCCGAAGATCGTGCTCTGCGATACGTACCCGGACTTTCGCATGACGGCCGAACGTGTTGAGCCGTTGATTACGGACAAGACGCGTGTATTGCTGCTCAATACACCGTCCAATCCAACTGGCGTGGTGCTGAGTGATACCGAGATCAGCGATCTCGTCGACCTATGTGAGCGCCGCGGCATCATGTTGATCTCAGATGAGATTTACGACCTCTTCACATTCGCTGACGGCCGCGGAAAAACGGGCCCGTGCCCAAGTCCAGCGCGGTACACGAAAAACATGCTGCTCATTCGCGGCTTCGGAAAGACTTATGGCTGCACCGGCTGGCGAATGGGATACGCCGCAGGTCCACCGTGGCTCATCGATGAGATGGCCAAGTTTCAGCAGTACTCATTTGTGTGCGCGCCCTCTATGGCCCAAGCCGGCCTGGTCGGCGCATTCAATGTCGACATGAGCGGCGTCGTCAATCACTTCGAGCGTCGCCGTGACATGGTCCGCGAGGCATTTGACGGTGTCGCTAACATCAGCGATTGCCGCGGCGCCTTCTACGCCTTCGTGGAGGTCCCTCCGGCACTTGGCATGAGCGCCACAGAATTCTGCGACCTCGCCATCAGGCACAACGTCGTCACCATCCCCGGAGGCGTCTTCAGTGAACGCGACACCCATATCCGTCTCAGTTTCGCCTGCCCCGACGAACAACTCACCGAAGGCCTTGCCATCTTGCGTTCGCTTATGCAGTCGGCTGGTTGAATCAAGAGATCGCAAATGAAGCTACACGGCCTTTGTGGGCGTGTAAGCGGCATGAAGAATCTGATCGATTGGTCTGAGCACTTGTAACACTGTGGGTGTCCAGTGCTTGCTGGGATGGGGATACTGACGCGGCATCGCTCCCCTCAACTGCGTGGGCTGGTAGGTGGCACAAGGTCAATGCCCTAATAGGCCTATAGCCACTAAAAGAAGTCCCCCGTCACGACGCGTGGCCGAGACGGGGGGGAGGGGAGAAAGATATGTTGACGTACTCGTAAGTACTGCCCCTTAGGGTCGGCCTTTTATGGGCGTTGGGATGAACTTTTCTGCCGGCTTAGGTGCTGCTGGTCGCGTTGTGGCGTGCAGGTGCAGTCGTGCCAATGGGATACGTGGCGGGTTCCATTGTGGCTGTAAATGCAGTAAGCCATGCATCCAGGGCGGTGTCGTGGCGGGTCGCTGCTTGGGCGCGGCGTTGGCCCTCGTGCGCAAGCCGTTGCCGGAGTGGGGGTTCAGTAATCAGGCCAATCATGGCGTTATGCCACCGTTGAGCCTCACATGTGTCGACAAGTCGTGCTGTGACATCGTCTTCGAGCAATTCCTCGCACGCGTTGGAGGCTGCGATGATCGCGGCGCCACCGGCCATTGCCAGTGGGATCACGGTGCGGGCGGGGCCGTCGGGGTCGGCGGCGACCACGATGGTGGCTTCGGCGACGAGGCGCCCCATCGTGCCCACGCGGTCGAGCACGCTGACATGTTCGAGGAGTCCCCGTTCTTTGACCAT
>JABJQE010000192.1 GCA_018663565.1 Phycisphaerae bacterium | reverse complement strand
GGGCCATCCCTCAACGGCTGGTCGATAGACCGGCATCATTGGGGCAAAGGCAAGAAGATCAAGCAAGTACGGAATGGGGTGTGTGAGGCGAATCTCAAGCGTGTGCGGCCCACGTGCTGTGATGCCGACTGTGTCCGCAAAGTGGCGTTCGGTGTCGTCCATTAGCCTTGCTGCCGCTCCAGGCGATGGCGTGAAGTTCGCAAGCGCGTCGGTCCGCCAATCCCAAAACGCCTTGGCGCCGCTCACGGCAAACAAGAGGTTGGAATAGTCTGCTGCGGTGTCTGGTAGTAATAGGCGTTGCCATGACCACACAAAGTCGTCGGCTGTGACCGGCGCGCCATTTGACCATCGGGCATTTTGGTCGAGGTGAAAGGTCCACACAAGTCCATCAGGAGAAGTCGACCATGATGTGGCGACCGCAGGTTGGGGCGAGAAGTCGTCGGGGTTCCACCGCACAAGACCCTCAAACAGCGCATAGGCCATTCGCATGTCGCCAAGCCAACTCATGCGTTGTGGATCGAGTGTAAAGATTTCATTGTCGCTCGCGAGTACAAAATCGGCATCGCGCTCACGTTGATCGAGCGAGAGCAAAGCGAGCAGGATCAGGAGCAGTACGACGGGTGGGACAAGCAGCCGGGTCATTGAACGTGGAGCGTATCAGGGCATCGGAGCGGACATTACTTGTACGCGCGACCGTTGGCGATAGCGCCCCATTTGGCTTTACCGGCCTCGACGGCCGCCTTATCGTTCTTGGTGATGGATTGCTCGTATATGGGCTCGGATGACTGTTGCTTGCCGCTCAGGTGGTTGTCCATGAGGACAATCATGACTTCACTCTTTTCAAGGGTTCGTCCAGCCAGTTGCGACATTCTCTCATTGGCACGAATGGCATCCCAGTTGGTGAGCACTGCGTCATAGAGTTTGCCAAGTGAGGGCACCGTATCGCGGGCCTGATCTCGCAGCATTTGTTCGTCGTTTTGATCTAAGAATTGGGACTGCACGCGTCGCATATGTGGCTCAATGACCAACAACATTTCAAGGTCGCCACTCTGGAGGCGTTCTATTGCTTTAGCAAAGACAGCAGCCTGCTGTTCGCGACCGATCTTCATCAGCGCGTCTTGACCAGCTTCATCGCCACGTGTGTTGACGGTGGCGGCGACGAGTGTTTCGAGTTGTTGTCTCAGAACCGGCCATGATGGCTCGGATACTGCGGCTTGACCGAGGTTCCGAATGGTTCGATTTAATCGACTTGGCGTGACATTGGTCTGGCTGATGAGCGGTCGAATACTCGCCGCGGTCCAGACCCGAACGGCTTCGTCTGGTTCTTGGGTGGGAGTGATCCGTCGAGAGAGCAAACTGACTGCAGAGTCGGTGCCGAGACCACCAGTAATCTGGGCCGCAGCAATGCGGCGCGGCGTGCTGGACTCGGCGAGCATGATCTTGAGTCGTGGTATGAGCGTCTCAGCGTAGATTTCACGGAAGAGTGGTGTTGCTCGGCGACCCGAAACACCAGAGACATCAGCAAGTAGCTTCAGCCGAGCCTTCGGCCAGGCTGTGGCGTCGCCGGTATTGAGCGTGGTGGCGTGCAGTTCAACGAAGGCGGTGATGGCGGCCTCATCGGCTGGCGACAACACGTCCTTCTTGGCAACACCGGCAAGGCTCGTTGGGGCGGGCACATCGCCGGCAAGGGCGGCCACCGAGAGCATCAACACTGTGGATGATGCGATGAGACGATTGAATGAAGTGCTTGAAGTCAACATGAGGCAAATAGTTCCATGGGCCCAGAGTTTGGACCGGTTGGGGATCAATCGCACAGGATACGGCCCATCGGGTGTGTTGGTTGTGGTTGTCCATATAAAGACTGCCGGAACGTCGGTAGATCATGGTTTCCGGCTGAACCAATCAGTGGCGAGCGTCACACTGCCCGCGTACCATCACCCCTGTAGACCGTTTATTCGCTGCCCCAGCAATTGGTTTGGAACTCAGGAAACGGGGGTACGCTGTGAGAGACCCACTTCAGACCATGTATCGATCCATTCAAACCATCATTTTGCTCACTCTTGCGATCATCGTGGGGGGTCAATCTGTAGTCGCTGAGCCAGGCTCAACGGCGACTGACGACGGTGTTTCATCTGCGGTGGACGGGGCAAGCCGCCCCATGCGAGTTCGGCTCTCGGCGACGCTCACGAAGTATGCCCGGGAAGTGCTTGGTACAGAACCACTTTCGGTGCAGGGCCTCTCGGCAGGCACATCATTCCTGATTGATTCCACGACGCTCAATCCGGAGGCTGAGGAATCATGGCGTCTCCTGCTTGATGTCGCCATGTTGACCGAGCGAGATGATCTGATTGAGCTTGCCTTGCCACACATTGTTCGACTTGCTCCAAGCGATACCACGGCGCGGCTCAAGCGACTGTGGCTTGCCATCGACAATGCCAACACACTCGAGAAGAAAGCGAATGTGATCAGCCGGTATGTCAGTGAGGAGTACCGATCATCAGTTGGCCTACCCGTGGCGTCTCAGTTGGCCATGCGGCTTGCGCTGCTGTACCGGCGAAGCGGTGATGTTGAGAGGTTCAAGCAGTGGCTCGATCAAGCGGTCGCGTGGGACCCAACGAATCTCGATGCGATCAGCCTCAATACTGGCCTTCTACAACATCTTGAAGGCAGTGATCCAGCGGCGTGGACATCACAGTTGTTGAAGCTCTATCGATCGAATCCAACCGACTCTTCTACTGCTGCAGAACTTGGTTTGTATTTGCTCGAACATGGGTCCTACAAGGCTGCGGCTCGCATGCTGACGCTCGCGAGAAAGGTAGAAGAGGCAGCGGGCCGTGATGCAGGTTCCGATCTTGACGCAGACCTCATTTTGGCCTGGTGGGCCGCCGGCGAGAATGACAACGCAACGAATTTGCTCGACGAACGTCAGCAAATTCTTGACGAACTCTTTCGGCAGATTACTATCGAGAATGCAGACGACCGGCAGTCGGCATTAGAGGTGGCGCAGCTTACGGCTCCAGCATCACCCAAGCTAGCCGCTATTCGTGCGATGTTGTCGGTCGATTTGCCCGACCCAACTGTGCTCAGTGATGCGCTCGGTGAAGCAATCCGCTCTACCAAACACCTTGATCAGCTTCGCGAAGCAGAAAAGGCACCCACATCCTCGCGAGCATCCAATATGCGTCGGTTGCTTTGGCTCTTGATTGTGTTGGACGGACCCGCTGGGGCAATTGAAGACACCGCCCTTCAGCTTGCGGCTCTTGAGCCACTCAACGCTGATGATCAGGCTTTACTCGATGCATTGACGGATCACACCTCAACATTGGGCGATCAAGAAGCAGCGCTGCGACCACTGGCCAAGGGTTCCAGTTTGGCATCATTGGCGCTTGCTGACTGTCTTGAGGCTCAGGGCCGCAGCAAAGAAGCCGCGATGGAGTTACTGGCAACCTGGCGGCGTGCGCCCGGAACATTGCTGGGTGTGCTTGCGAGTCATCGGCTTGCAAAAATGCTTGGCACAAACGAATTGCCGATGTCGGACTTGGCGCAATCGATGTCTGTTGTCATAGACACTTTGCCCGAGGTGTTCAACCGATTTCTCGAAGAACCGAGCTTGGTAGTTTCGCTACGCGTGATGCCACGGACGAAGACGGTATCTGTCTTTGATCCGGTTCTTATCGATATCGAGATCACCAACCACACGGCTGAACCATTACCGGTTGGTCCAATGGGGCCCATTCACGAGTTATTGCTTGTGCAACCAACCGTCACAGCGGCATACGTAGAGATGCAACCCGGCCCGATGGTGCTTGTCGACATTGGTCGTGGATTGCAGATTCCAGCACACGGCAAGTTGGAATTTGCGATGGACCTGCGAAGCACCTGGGTTGGAACAGCTCTTGATAGTGTTCCGCTCCATGGTGCAGTGGTGGAAGTCAAGGCCGTACTCAATGTGCGAGTTGCCACCGCGCGGACATCGATGATGCCCACACCGATCCCAGGTCCATTTGGTGACGAGTTCTCTACCGGAGAAATCCGAGTTGATGGACAACGCGTATCTGACGCATGGATCAATTCAACGCTCGAACGTCTTCGGGAAAGTGTTACAAGCCGGGATGTTGTGGATGTTGTGCTCCTAAGCCATGTTGTGAGTAGACAGGATGCTGCGATTGGACATAGCCATATCACGGCAAGTCAAGCAGGCGATATTGCTGCTGCGATTGCTGAAGTGTGGCCTCGACTTGGCCCACTGGCACAGGCGTGGTTGGTGTCGTCAATGGCGAGGTCCGATCGCTTGCAGTCGATATGGTCGCTTGTTGAATCAAGTAGCGAACCGCTTGTCAACCGGGTTGCTCTCATGCGTATTGCGAGTGAGTTTGGAGATCCCGCAAAGGCGTTGAGTGATCCCGCTGTAGCTTCTGGTCTTCGATCAGCCGATCGTCCGGTCAGAATGTTAGCCGAGTGGATTGAAGCGACCCTGCACCTACAAGCCGAGTCTAAATTCGGAACCGATATTGATGCCATTGGCGGGTCCTGATTCACTCGGGGGCGAGGTTGTACGAACTGGTCGACGTTGGCATGTATGGCGCGTTGTTGGATCGCTGATCGGGGTTGTGCTCTTGGTGGCCGCAGTGTGGCTTGTGGTATCTCATGCAGATGCAGCACAACGAGCTTGGTCCGCTCTGGAGCAACCAAGTCCAACCGCGATCACCATTCTCCTCGTTACGAGCGTGCTACTTATTCCATTGTCAGCTGTTGCACAGTCGCTCATGCTTAAACGTACGTCTGGCATTCGCGTTGGACTGGGCGAGATGTCGGCGCTTGTCAGCGTGGCGACCTTGCTCAATATGTTGCCAATGTGGCCAGGAGCGATTGGTCGCATTGGATATCACAAGGTAGTGCACGGCATTCCGCCAATGCAGGCCGGTGTAGCGGTGGTGTCAATCCGACTTATCGGGCTCATGATGGGCGTGGTCTTGCTCGGCATGGTCTGGATCTGGCCGGTTGGTGCTGTGGCCGTGTGGCTGGCCATTTTGTTTGGATTGATTACCACTAGTATTTTGCCGTCAATGCGTCTTGTTGCGTGGGTTGTTGTTATTCGCTGGGTGGACCTACTCTTTACGGCAGTACGGTACGCAGCCGCATTTTCGCTTCTTCATGTTGATTTGCACAGCGCTGGGGCGGCAGCGATGGCTGGAACCGGCGAGGTGGCATCAAGTGTGCCCTTTATTGGTGGAGGGCCAGGTCTTCGCGAATGGGCAATTGGCTGGATGTCCGAGAGCATTTCGCATCTCCCCGATGCGTTAGTGGTTGGCGTGATGGCTGACCTGTTGGTGCGAATTGCGACCCTTGTGGTCACATTGCCGATCGGTTTGTTGGCCTTCCGATGGCTCAGTCGCCGGCTTCAATCTTCTGTGGGGTCGATTCCAAAATCACGCACCGTGAAGAGTGACTCAAACGCGTAGCCAGCGGCTTCGATTCGTTCTCTGGCCCCCTGAAGTCGATCAACGACCGCGATGATCATGTTGACCGTGGCTCCGGTCGCTGCAATCTCTGCTGCCGCTTCAAGCACCTGGCCGCCGGTCGTGGCGACGTCCTCAAGAATGACTACTTGGTCGCCTTGCTCGCAGGACCCCTCAAACCGCTTTGCCGTACCGTATTCCTTCTTCTGGTTTCGAATGAAGAGGCAGGGCAGGCCTGAAGCCATTGAGGCCGTCGTGACGAGTGGAATGCCACCAAGTTCAGCCCCAGCAAGCAGTGTCGTCCCCTCGGGAATGCGATCGGCAAAGAGATCACCGAGATCACGAATGATGTCCGGCTGGGTCGAGAAGCGGTATTTGTCGATGTACCACGAGCTCGTTCGTCCGCTACGAAGCGTGAAGCTACCGCGAAGAATGGATGTGTCGGCAATGCGTTCGGCGAGTGTCTTTGTGTTCACAAGGGCATGGTACGGCGTGGGAAAGAGGGCGTCTGTCGCCACGACGGCCGATGCCGTTCTTTCACTCATTCGTAGACCCGATGTGGGGTCTGACCTCCTGGTTATCTGTGTGTCCTTTGGCAAACCGAAAGGCCAATGCCACGAGCCGAGCCCCATTACCATGCGTCTTCTATGACCTCAGTCTGCTTCTACTTTCAGATTCACCAACCGTATCGCCTGCGGCGGTATTCCGTATTTCAGACCGACCCATTTTACTTCGATAGCGAAGCGAACCAGTCGATCATGGAGAAGGTTGCGAGTAAGTGCTATCGGCCGACTACGACGTTGCTGCTCGATCAGATTCGCAAGAATGATGGTCGGTTCAAGGTGAGTTTTTCGATTACCGGTACGGCTATTGAGCAGATGCAAGCCTGGGCGCCAGACGTTATCGATTTACTTCAACAGTGCGCTGCTACGGGATGCGCTGACTTTCTTGCTGAGACAAGCCACCACTCCTTGAGCTCACTCTATGCCCCAGCGGAGTTCAAACTGCAAGTTGAGAAGCATGTGTCGCTCATGCAAGAACTCTTTGACATTGAGCCTATTGTCTTTCGCAACACAGAGTTGATCTACTCAGACCGGATTGCCAAGAGCGTTGTTGATATGAATCGATTTAGAGGTATGACATGCGAAGGGGTAGATCGCATACTTGGCGATCGATCACCCGCATGGGTGTACGCCCCGGATGGAAGTGGTGAACATCTTCCGTCGGCGAAGATTCGGTTGCTGTTGAAGAATTACAGATTGAGTGATGACATCGCCTTTCGATTCTCAGACCAGAATTGGTCAGAGTGGCCACTTGATGCGAACAGATTTGCAGGATGGGTTGATCAGATCAACGGCGATGGGCATCTGTGCAATCTGTTTATGGATTACGAGACCTTTGGTGAGCACCAATGGGCAGATAGCGGCATCTTCGGATTCCTTGAGGCACTTCCCGCTGCAATATTTGACGCCAATCCAGGTCACAACGACTTCGTGACGGTACGAGAAGCCATTGAACGGCACGATCCGGTTGGTGTGTATCGCGCTCCAGACCCCATCTCATGGGCAGACTCCGAGCGAGATTTGAGCGCTTGGCTTGGCAACGCGATGCAAGAAAACGCGGCAGCCGAACTCTATCGACTTGAAGGACCTGTTCGCGAGCGCCACGATAGCGGTGACGAGTGGATTCTTGAGGATTGGCGGAAGTTGACGACATCCGACCACTTGTATTACATGTGTACGAAGTTCTGGGCAGATGGTGATGTACATAAGTATTTTAGCCCCTACGACAGTCCCTATGACGCTTATATCAACTTCATGAATGTGCTCGACAATATTCGCGTGAGATGTGGCGCCTGATGTCATGACAGCAACGATCGTCAGCACCCGAACAATTGTCGGCATGGAGATACATGTTGAGCTTGCCACCAAGACCAAGATGTTCTCGCGCTCTCCAAATGTAGCGCATCCTGATAACTACGACGCGGCGCCTAATTCATTGTGTGATCCAGTTTCACTTGGACTTCCTGGCGCCCTGCCCACTATGAATCATGCGGCTATTGAGATGTCGATGCTTGTTGGTATGGCGCTCGGGTGTCGCATTCCAGACCGATGCAACTGGGACAGAAAGAACTACTTCTATCCAGATCTTCCCAAGGGATACCAAATCAGCCAGTTCGACCACCCGCTGTGCGCCGAGGGTGCCATTGATATCCCATTATCAGCTGGTGGAACCGGGACGATTCGCATCACTCGGGCGCATTTGGAAGAAGACACCGGAAAGTCAGGGCACGAATTGCCTGGTGGCATTCCGGCCGCAGGGTCAATTATTGACTACAACCGGTCCGGTACACCACTGCTGGAAATCGTGACTGAACCAGATATTACGTGCGCGGAGGACGCGGTGACATTTGGCCGGGAGCTTCGTGCAATTTGCCGAGCACTTGGTGTGACCGAGGGCATCATGCAGCGTGGGCACATGCGGTTTGAGCCAAACATCAACATCGTGTTGACACTCGATGATGGTCGCGAAGTCGCGACGCCAATTGCTGAGATCAAGAATCTCAACTCATTCAAGGCTGTGCACGGCGCTATTGAGTATGAAGTCAAGCGGCAAGCCGAACAGTGGCTCAAGGACGGACTTGAAATGGGACCAGGTGCCAAGTCAACACGTGGCTGGGACGACGTACAGTTGAAAACGATTTTGCAGCGGTCCAAAGAGGATGCGCATGATTACAGGTATTTTCCGGAGCCCGATCTTGTGCCGCTTGAAGTCAGTGATTCATGGCGAGAAGAGGTTCGCGCCCGGCTTCCAGAATTGCCGATGCAGCGACGTGATCGCTATGAATCGAAGTGGGGGCTTTCGGTCAAGGATGCTGCTGCGTTGACTGAGGTGCCTGCGACAGCCATCTACTTTGATGCGTGCGCGAAGGCAGCGGCAGGAGCAACCGATCTTGACGAGCGGGCTGCGGCTCAAGAAGCCGCGAAGTGGATTCTCAATGCCGCGGCGAAGTTGTCGCATGAACGTGGGGTTGAACCACACGAGGCCGGCATTACACCCGATCAACTCGCCGGCATTATTGGATTGCGAACGAGTGGGGACGTGGGGTCAAGCGCGGCTACGGAGTTGTTTGAGGTGTTGTGCGATAGTGACGACGACGCCCAGTCTGTGGCCGAGTCGCGGAACTTATTGCAGGTGAGCGACGCAGGGGCACTTGATGCGTGGATTGACCAGGCACTCGCCGACCAACCACAAGCTGCGGAAGACTTTGCTGCAGGAAAAGATGCTGCGGCAGGACGCATCATCGGATGCGTCATGAAGGCCAGCGGCGGAGCGGCCGATGCCGGCATGGTCCGATCGCGGCTTGTCGAACGACTTCGCTAGGTTGTCGATTTCCGCTCAGGCGGTCACGGCATCCATTGTGACTGCTTCAACCGGACGATCACCACTAGCTGTTTCAGACCCACCCATCGAACGCACAGCGTCAATGCCGTCTGTCACTTTGCCAAATGCGGTGTAGCTGCCATCAAGGTGCGGGCATGTTGCAAGGCAGATGAAGAACTGGCTGCCGGCCGAGTTTGGATCTGCAGAGCGAGCCATCGAAAGCACACCTTCTTCATGCACACGGTCATTGAACTCCGCATCAACACTCCAGCCCGGTCCGCCAGTTCCAGTTCCATCTGGGCAGCCGCCTTGAATCATGAAGTCCTTGATGATTCTGTGGAAGCCAAGTCCGTCATAAAAGCCATCCTTTGCGAGTTTCTGGAAGTTGGCCACGTGCTTTGGTGCAACGTCATCCCAGAGTTCAACAGTGATGGTGCCGTGATTGGTTTCAATCGATGCAGTTGGGTATGTCATGAGGGGGATTGTAGGGGCGGCGAAGCCACATCGGAGCCTGGCACCTGTTCCATGCCCTCCTACCCTCGTCCACCCGGCTCAAGTGATGCGACAAGCTTGCCAGCTCGCCAGATTCGTACGGTTCCATCGGATGAGCTGACCGTGATGGCGATTGATTTGGTCGAATCGGTAATCCCAGCCGCTGCAGCGTGTCGCGAACCGAGGCCAGCTTCGACGGGATGTCGCGACGAAGCCAGCACGCGGGTGCCCGCGGACTCAATAACGCCATTTCCACGAATCAGGATGGCACCGTCGAGCTGAGCAAATTCGCGGATCGTCTCGGTCATGCGCTGGTCGAGGATATTGCGTTTCTTCTCGGGATAGCCTTGGAACGGATTGAGGATCATCTGTTCTGATCGATCCAAGACTTCAGCGGTGTCCCCCACGATCAGCATTGCACCAATCCGACGCCCCTCTCGTCCGTACGACCCAAGATGCAGGGCGAGTTCAAGTGTGCGTTGAAACACAGTTCGCTTGATGTGTTCATCGATAGTTGGCTGATCGGTCGCATGGAGCAATTCGTACTCGCTGCCAAGATGTAAGACGACCAAACTATCAATGAGTCCACGAAACGGGCCTGTCAGGAATACAACCGTGTCAGAGAGGTCGAGTAGCCGACGAGAAACACCAATAAGTGCCGCGAGTTTGACTTGTCCCATGCGGTCGAGGTCAACCGCGGGGATTTCTAACACACAATTGTCAGCGACGCCGAGCTCTTGAATCCGGCGTTTGTCTTCGGGTCGGCGGGTAAGCAGCAGTGAGCCTTCCGGGGGCTCGCATCCCTCGGGCAGCGCGTCGGCGGAGACAACGATGGATTTCGCCCCAACAGACCGGGCAATTCCAGCGGCCGACTCAAGAAGCAGGTTGGCGATGAGTCCAGGCTCAGGCATGACGGCGCACAGGTGATTGGCTGTTCATCGGCTTAGGTTTGGACGCTCGCGGAGTCCAGTCACAGCCGTTGGCACGAGGAATTTTCGGCCGTGATATGAGCTCAAGGAACCGCTCACATGAATTGGTTGACGGTAATCAGAGCGTTTGCCTTGATTGATCAGTGTTCGAAGCG
>JABJQE010000191.1 GCA_018663565.1 Phycisphaerae bacterium | reverse complement strand
GAAGAAGTGTTTGCACGATTCGCGGCTCGATTCTCGTATGTTGTTGGTGACTACGGCGATATAGAGAGCTTTCGACAGTTGCGATCTGAGCTTGGTTCATCGCAACATCCGCTGCATTATCTCGCGGTGCCACCAAGTATTTTTGGCATGGTCACTGCTAATATCGCCGCCGGTGGGTGCGCAGATGGAGCCTCAGTGGTCGTTGAAAAACCATTTGGCCGCGATCTAAAGTCGGCGAAGGAACTTAATGCTGCGCTGCATGCCGTCTTTCCTGAAGAACGGGTGTATCGCATCGACCACTATCTCGGCAAGGAAGCCTTGCTGAACCTGACCTACTTTCGATTTGGGAATCGGTTTCTGGAACCGATTTGGAATCGTGAGCATGTGCGAAGTGTTCAGATCACGATGGCTGAAGACTTTGGCGTGGAAGGTCGCGGGGCGTTCTACGATGAAGCGGGTGCCATTCGTGATGTCATGCAGAATCACATGCTGCAGATGATTGCCTTGCTTGCTATGGATCCACCAGCATCTCGGGATGACGAGTCGCTTCGGGACGCGAAGGTTCGTGTACTGCGATCAATGCGTTCGCTCGATTCTGATGATGTTGTGCGTGGCCGGTATAGAGGGTTCTTGCAGGAATCAGGTGTGCATCCTGACTCGCGAACCGAAACCTACGCAGCGGCTCGCTTCCACATCGATTCATGGCGCTGGGCGGGGGTTCCATTCTTGGTTCGTGTCGGTAAGAACATGCCAGTGACCGCTACTGAAGTGCTCGTTGACTTGCGGCGACCACCGCAGGGACTCTTCGACGATAGCGCAGACTGTGACCGGAATTACTTTCGATTTCAATTTAAGCCGTTCACAACCATTTCAATCGGTGCGAGGGCAAAAAAGCCCGGGGATGCAATGCTTGGCGAGCAGATCGAAATGATCGCATTGCATCAAGAGCCAGATGAGATATCGGCCTATGAGAGGCTGATTGAAGATGCTTTGAGTGGGCAGGCTGGATTGTTCGCGCGGGTAGATGAAGTTGAATCGGCGTGGCGCATCATTGATCCAGTGATCAAGGCGAACACTCATCTCTATGACTATCAGCCGTCCACCTGGGGTCCGCTTGAGGCACGGCAGCTTGTTGTTGGGCATTCCGCCTGGCACGACCCACTGTCACCTGTGAAGATGATTCCGAAGGAAGAGGCATGACTTCAAGTCGTCGCAGTGAAGTGTTTGATGACGGATTGACGCTTGAGGTCATGGAGGATGCAGATGCGATCGCCGTGCGAGGAGCCAATTGGATTGCCGCGACCTTGACCGGGGCGAGTGCAGATCATGGGCGGTGTGTTCTTGCCATCAGCGGCGGGCGTTCTCCCTGGCCCATGTTTCGTCGGCTCGCGAATGACCCGTCAGTTCCATGGTCCCAAGTGCATATTGTGCAGATCGATGAACGTATTGCGCCGCTGGGCCATCCAGATCGGAACTGGACAGAAGCTATCGGTGTGTTTGGATCTGTACTTCCACAAGACCAATTGCACGCCATGCCAGTTGAAGATGATGATCTTGACGCGGCCTGTGTTCGATACGCTCATGTGATGGAATCGCTCGCGGGCAATGCAGGGCTTTGTATTGCCCATTTGGGACTTGGCGCGGATGGCCACACCGCGTCCCTCTTTCCAGACGACTCGATTCTGGACGTACACAATCGTACCGTGGCATTGACAGGTGCTGTGCACGCAGGGCGGCGGCGAATGTCATTGACCCACCTGGGGCTTTCCCAGTTTGAGCACGTCCTCTGGCAGGTCCAGGGTGCCGAGAAGTCTGACATGTTGGCGCGCTTGCTTGCCGGTGACACCAGTATCCCAGCAGCGAGGGTTCGGCGGGATACCGCGTTGGTAATGGCTGATGCTGCGTCCACAGGGCAAGCGAACTGAGCTGAATCTATGTCACTGCGAACCAAACTTCTTGTACTTGTTGTGATACCACTTGTGATGGTATTTTCGGCGTTGGCGCTGTGGCAGTATCAATCGATGCGAAGCGTTGCCATTGCCCGTGCGAAAGAGCACGCGCTCTTGCTGACTCAGGGCACGGCGAGAGACATCGAAGCGCAACTAGCTAAAGCCGTTCACGTGACACACACGGCAGCTGCTGCGTTAGAGGCTGCTCCGGAGCTGACAGGGACGAGAGTGTGGCCCTTGCTCGAGCAACTCATTCAACGTGTACCACTCGTCGAAGGCGCGTCCATTGCGTATGCGCCTGGGGACGAGGTACATAGTCCGGCCGCGCCGTATGTATGGAAGAAGGACGGCGAGATGTACCGCAAGGACTTAAATGAGTCCTATGACTACACCGATCGCACGTGGTACACGATTGCATCAGACGGAACGGCGGGGTGGACCAAGCCATATGACGGCCCTGTGTATGGCGGCTTGTTGGTGTCATATTCAGTACCAATCATTCGCGATGATTCACTCGTTGCCGTGATCTCAATCGACGTGCCGCTGTCTCCCTTGCAGAAGTTGCTCGCCGTCGGTGAGTTTACGAAGACGGCAGCCTTTCTTGTTGGTCGGGACGACAGTTTTATCTCGCACCCAGATGAATCATTCATCATGCAGCCATCCACGATCGGTGGGGGGCCCATTCTCTTGGCGGACGCTGACCCTGGAACCCTGAAGCAATATCCAAACTGGCCAAATAATGAGCCGCATATTGTGGCATTTGAGCCGATCCCGACAACTGATTGGATGTTTGCAGCCGCAATGTCGGAAGACGAAGTGCTCGGGCCGGTGCACCAACAGTTGGTGATAAACGTCGCACTTCTTGTGCTTGCGGGCATTGTGATCGCAGGTCTGGTTCTTGGTATGGGGCTGCGGATAACTGGCGATGTGCGGACGCTCGCTGCAGGTGTCACGGAAGTGTCATCAGGAAATCTTGAAGCCAAGGTTGCTCCCATGCGCCGCCGCGATGAACTTGGCAGGTTGGTAGACGACTTCAACGCCATGACCACTCGTCTCCGTGAGACTGTGCAGCGTGTGGCTGATGAGCAAGTCGCGAGAATGGCTATTGAGCAAGAACTCGATGTCGCCCGAGAGATTCAGGCGGAGATGTTGCCCCACGAGTATCCAATGTTGCCTGATCATCCAGAGGTTGATCTTCATGCGATCAACGTGGCGGCGCGGCATGTGGCTGGCGATTTCTATGACTACTGGGTACGCGGCGACATGTTGACCGTTGTACTTGCCGACGTGTCGGGGTCTGGCATGCCGGCCGCGCTTGTGATGGTTCGAGCGATGACCTTGCTTCGGCAGTTCGACGATCCGTCGGGGAGACTTGTCGATATCGTGGCAGAAACGAATAGAGAGTTATGTAATGACAACGACCGGCAACTCTTCGTCACCGGCATCATTGTGCGGTACAGATTGTCAACCGGTTGCTATGAACTCGTTTCGGCGGGGCACCTGCCAGCATTCTTGGGTGGTGCTGGGTGTGTGGTGCAATTCGAAGGCGACTCCACGGGTCCGTTGCTTGGAGTGATACCAGACGCCGAGTGGAACTCTCGAACAGGTGAACTACCTGTCGGAGGGTGGATCGCCCTGTACACAGATGGAATTACCGAGGCGAGAAACCAAGCTGGCGACGAGATGTTTGGTGAGAATCGTCTAGCCGAGGGCCTTGCCGCGAATGCGGCTGGAGCGTCCGAGTTGCTTTGTCAGCATGGGATATCCCTTGCTGAGGCGTGGCACGGTGGCAGAGTTGATGATGACCTCAGCATGGTGGTTCTCCGGCGGACCAGCGAGGCGGTCGCGGAATCTTGAAATCTGCTGCTGGAACTCCCAAGAACTCTTGTGGACGTATACTTTGGCTCTGCAAAGATCAAACATTTCGTGAGAGTAAGAAGGAGTACCAACATGATTAGGATACAGACACCCCTGTTTGCCACAGTGGCTGCACTTGCTGGTTTGGCCTCAGTGCCTGCAGCAAGTCACGGGAGCGACGCGGTGGTTCTCTATTCAGCTGGAATAGATGGCATTCTCAACGACTCCAAAGATACAGCCTTGCATGCCGCGCTCGTCATGATGCAGCAGAATGGACTGAGTTTGCCGCCGGGGCAACTCAGCCACCAAGAAGAGCATGCTGCAAATTTGTTTGTTGATGTGTTGCTGAGCCAAATTGATCTTCGACTCAGTGTGCACAAACCTGGCCCTGGCTCTGGCGACATGCCATTTGGCCTTGTCGTGTCTTCCCGGGGCAATGCTGGCACATCACCCAAAGCACTCATTGATGACATTCAGGAACTAGCCCGGCTTGATCATGCCCCGCGGCCTGTGCCCGCACCTGACTACCCAGGCTTCATGACTATCTCGGACACGGATCAAGATCAAGGCAAGCCCAAGGTGTGGATCGGCACCCAAGATCACGGTGCCCACTCAACGGCAGCGATGAGTATCAACACGCCGCCAGTTCTCACTGATGTTGATTGGAGCGGCTGCGGTGTGCCAAGCGGCGTTGAGCCTTGCTGCGGCGTAGTGATTGATTTTGGAGCGATGTCTTCTGTTCTCGCTATGGCATCCATGATGGCACCCGGGGCAGATTCAATGTTGTCCGAATGGGGACTCATTGGTCCCAAGCCCATCAAGATTGAAGGCGCCGCGTGGCGGGGTGGCGATTCCATTCGAATTGGCGGTCGCATATCCAATTACGGGGCGCACTTTGGCGATCTCTTGACGAAGGACGGCATCCGAAATCAAGATCTTGCTGTTGTGCCTGCAGATGCCGTGGCAATGCAGGTCAGTCGATTCAACATTGGTGGCATGTGCGACTCAATGTTGAAGTCGATCGACGGCATTGCTGGCTCAGCGATGGGTGGCGATGCCGGCAAGATGCCGATGAAACCATCCGAAGCGATGTGCATGCAGGCCAAACAGATGGTGGGCATCAATCCGAAGACCGAATTGATCGACTATCTCGGCGACACCATCGTGGCATATCGATCTCGATCCACAGGTGGGGACGGCCTTATGAGTGGCGTGTTGCTCGCCAATCTCTCAAATGCCGATGGCATGGCGACATCGCTCGGCATTCTCGCGGCTCGGCTCAACGCCATGGTCTCTCCGATGTCACAGGGATATGCGCAGATTCTGTCCTGGTCTCATGCCGATTGCGGCGAAGTTATCAGCATCACATTCCCTGGTGTTCCCATTCCCTTGGAACTCTCAATGGTTGTCAAGGGCGATTGGCTTGTGATGACGCTCAACCCACAGGCGATGGTGGCGGCTTGTCGACAGTTGGATGCTTCATCTTCCGTTCTGAATAATCCCCGGTTTGCAAAGGCCGTTGGTCGTGATGCTATCGGCACCTTGCAGGTGAACTTTACGGATCTGCCTGCCCAGCTTGATCGGGGATACGGTATTGCTGTGGGCCTTATGTCTGCGATTAGCAATTACACGCGACCTCGGCGAGATGCGGGTGCTGGTGTATCCATGATTATGCCTCCCTATGCCGATCTCGTGGAGGGGGCTGAGCCGTGTGCACTTATCGCACGTATGTCCGGAGATGATCTGGTCTACAGCGGCAGTAGTGATTCAAGCATCAATGTGTTGATCACTGGGGCGGCGGCCAATATTACGGCGATGTTGCCGTTGGCGGCGCCTCTCATGCTTGGTGTGGCTCTGCCTGCTATGGATAATGCTCGAGAAGCTGCAGAGAAGGCCCGGGAATTAGCTCAGAATCGTATGGAACACAACCACAACTCGGGTGCGAGACATCCTCAGGAGACATTGAGAAATGATTGATACATTGCTAGCGTTGAG
>JABJQE010000190.1 GCA_018663565.1 Phycisphaerae bacterium | reverse complement strand
GGGCATGCCACGCCAACCCGCTCTTGACGAACGGCCTGCACACGAAGCAGTTCGGCCGCAAGATCTCGAACGGAATCCGCCGCGCGTTCCTTCCTATTCTCCCACGACTTCCCGCCAAGCATTGACCGCTCGGGCGCCCCCTTGAATGCGCCAATGTAGCGATGCACATCATCAATACCCGTAGCCGGAACAAGAAGCCTTGCTCCAGCGGCGAATTCCAAGATCAGAAATTCTTCAAACGACTCATCCTCGCCACGCCGCCTCGACTGCACCTGCATGCCGAGAAAGGCGGCGATGCCGTGGTCGCGATGTACCACATAATCGCCAGGCGTTATCTCTACAAAGGCATCGAGTTCCCGCCGAGCCTTCTCGCCGTGACGCTTTCGCCGAACGTGGTAGCGATGGATAATTTCGTGATACGGCACGAACTGTACTGAGCGTTGGCCGCCGTGCCAGGAAAACCCACGATGCAAATAACCGGTTTCAATTCGAATCGAAGAGGGACGATCGCCAAGCATCTCTCGCAGCCGGTCGGCATCACCTGCGTTCTGGCACACCACAATAACCGTGGCCGTTTCGGCGCGTTTGTGCAAATCACACACCGCATCGGCGGCCTGATCGGGAAAGGCCGGGAGCATGGAAACAGGAAGCGACACATCCGCCGCATCGACGAGCCCAATCATGGCCACACCGGCGCACGACTCAGCGATGGCAGCCTGCACAGACTCAAGTTCTGCTACCCAGCCGCCCCCAGCAATACGATCGCTGTAGGCCCGGGCCTGCTCACGCACCTCGGCAATATCATCAACAATGGCTTCCCAGCGATCATCGAGCAAGGCGGGCATGATGAGCGGACCCTGCCAATCCTCTGTGGCTTCAGGATCAAAATTCGAGGCCCCAGCTACCAAATCGAGTCGTTCAAGTTTGTGTGATGACCCCATGGTGTCCAGGTCGATCCCGTGCAACGATTCGACCTCATCACCAAATAGATCGACTCGAACCGGCTCGCCGACCTCAGGGAAGATATCCAGGACATCACCCCGAACGGCGTACTCGCAAGGTCGCTCGACTGTGGCGGCTCGGACCCACGAGGCCTTGTCCATCCACTCAATCAGATCGTCACGATCAAGTTGATTGCCGGGGCGAATAGTACGAAGCATGCCACTGAGTTCAGCGGGCGATGGAACCGGTTGCATCAAGGCGGCAATGGGCGCAACGACCAATGGAGGATGCTCCGACCCGATGACCTGCACAACCCGCAACCGTTCGGCAAGTAGGTCTGATCGCACACTTGTTTCGCCAGGCAGTGTCTCGAGCGCCGGGAATCGCAGCACGCTAAGCCCTTGGGCCTGGAGCTCTTCAATCATCTCATCGGCCTGATCAAGGTGCGCCGTCACGACAAGACGCGGCACATGCTTCTTCCTGTCAAACGCCCCAACGAGCACGCTCGTCGACGAGCCGCAACGACCTGCTACGTGTGAGATGCCCTGCGAGAATGCCGACGCGATCGCTCCGAGGTCTTCGTAGTCGTCCAGAAGCTGATACCACGTCGATGTCATGGCCCTGTCAATCGAATTTGTGGCCGCAATCGACGTGCAGCCACTGGTCCGATGCCATACACACGGCGAAGGTCTTCAGGAGATTGAAATGGACGCTCCACCGAACATGCCACAATACGCTCCGCGAGCACCGGCCCCACTCCAGAGGCCCATCTCCACTCGTCCGGGTCTACCGAAGCGAGATCGATACGGGCGAGTGATCCCATGCCACGGGCTGGTGGACTTTGATCATTCCATCCCTCATACAGTTCAGTCATCGCGGCCATCGCCATGACAAGCAAGATGCACAGTGTGGATGCACCATGGATGTGACGCCGTGGCCGCACTCGGCTACGCAACTGGCGGCGTCGGAGCCGGCCCAAGTGGCTTGGAGAGTTGTTTTCGCAGTGAAATCAGTCGTTTGAGCACTTGCTTCACCGCACCATTCTCGTTGATCAGGCCGGCGTGCGGTGGAGTCGTTTCAGCATGGTCAAACAAGTCGGTCCATACGACCGACTCAATATGCGGTTTCGAGAGCAGCATGGGCACAGCACGAACAGCCCAGCGAGCCTGCAACTCTTCAGTCCACGGTCCTCGCCACCGCCCACCGTCGACACTCACCGGGCGATCAGGCACTCCGAGATCCGTCACGATGATCTTCGGATCGAGCTGGAAGTACCGATCGATAAGACGGCTGAGTTCCATCATGTCCCGCATTACCCGCCCGTCCACTCCGTCACCCATCTGGAGCCGCAGTCCAATTGCATCGAGCCGCACGCCGGACTGGCCAATCTGCTCGACGAAGGTCGCCGGACCGATGGCATGGGGCCGCGTAAACATGTATTCGCTCCACGGCTGTTCGATCTCGACAATGACACGGCGCCCCCGGTGCCCCTCACGAATACGAAGAGCAAGCGTCCGAACAAGATCAATCATGTCCTTGGCGTGAAGATCCATCGTGGTGTTGGTGTTGAACCCCGTTCCGATCGACCACATGCCAACATGATCGCCATACCGGCTCACCACTGCCTCGGCATGCTCGTAGGCGAGATCTCGAAGGCACGGATACGTCGTCGCCTCTGCAGCGACCCAGTCGGGCAAGCCGTTTCGGCCAAGATCAATCAATGGGCCAGCGAGCACCCGAAGTCCATGGTCTTCTGCCCAGGCAATCCAGTCATCGGCATCGTCCCAGCAGTACTCACCTTGAGCCGGGCACAAACGATCCCACCGTATCGGAAGGGCCATCAGCCGGAAGTGTTTATGTGCCAGTTCCCGCAGCGTATCGCCGCACCGGCGTGGATCCAACCGAACGCCGATGGAGGTCGATGGCGCCGCCCGTTTGCGAAATCGGCGCTTGAGCAAAATTTCAGCATGGGCCATTGCGAGCCTCTCAGATGCCATGATGCCCAGCGCGAGCGATGCTCGACCGGCTCGGTCGGCCTCAAGCAAATCGTTGGTGACCATCGCTTTGGTGAACAGATGCCTCGCCTCATCCCAAAGCCGCATAGCGGGATGGGACTCGTCAAGATCAATCATCATCCACTCTTCGGCCTTCTGCACAAACATCGCAATGCGATGCCGGGCAAGTTCCACAGCAAGCACATAGGGGGTAGATCGCTGCTCCAACAGGCACGTCCGCAGCCCAAGGTCACCTGGCTCGCCGACGTCATACAACAGCCCGATCGCGGTGGCTCCGCGGCCCTCGCGTTCGCAGACGATGTGCTCACCCTTGTAGGCCACACGGCCCGCGACCACCACCTCGTCCTTCTCATGAAGAACGACGTTGCGGAGTGGGGCTGAGTCCACTCCCCCGGTCGCGTCGTAGGAAACAAATCGGAGCATGTGTGAGCCGGGCATGGTACGTCGAATCCAAGCCCAATTCTCTCGATGCCGCCCAATTGCTACACTCCCGAACACAGGAGAAACCAACCATGAACGCCGCCACGAGCCCCCCCATTTGGTCCACAGACCTACCCCTCCCAGATAGGCGACAAGGCAAGGTCCGAGATATCTATACCGTCCCGCCACGCGAAGGACATGCCCCTGGTGTATTGATTGTGGCCACGGACCGCGTGAGCGCATTTGACGTGGTGATGCCTTCGCCAGTTCCCGGCAAGGGCCGCGAATTGACGGCAATCAGTACCAAGTGGTTTGATAAAATTCGCAGTTGGGACCTGATAGGGGACCACCTGATTTCAACTAAGCCGTGCGACGTCGCCGGGCTTGACAAGACGCACTACCCCCAACTCGAAGGCCGCATGATGCTTGGCCGCGCGGCGCGGGTTATCCCAATTGAATTCGTCGTGCGTGGATACATCACAGGATCGGGCTGGAAAGAATATGTCGCAGAGGGCACCGTGTGCGGCATCACGCTGCCCACCGGCCTGCAGCACTGCGCCAAGTTGCCTGAGCCCATCTTCACGCCTGCAACCAAAGCAGAAGAAGGCCATGACGAAAACGTCGACTTTGAGACAGCGTGCGGTGTCGCTGGTCGAGATGTGATGAATCGCCTGCGTGATGTGTCGGTCGAAATCTATCGCCGGGCTGCTGAATACGCATTAGAACGCGGAATCATTCTAGCCGACACCAAATTTGAATTTGGATATGCGATCGATGCAGACGGCAATGAGACCAACGAGATCATGTTGATTGATGAAGTCCTCACACCAGACTCCAGCCGATTCTGGCCAGCCGAGGACTACGAAATTGGCCGCGACCAAGACTCATTCGACAAGCAGTACGTCCGGAATCATCTCGAGGGCCTCGTCAGTAGCGGCCTCTGGGATAAGACGCCCCCCGGCCCGGAACTTCCTGATGACGTACTTGTGAACACACTCTCCCGCTACCGCGAAGCGCACCGAAGGTTGTTTTAGCGCAGCCTCAAATGGGCCGGGCCCCACCTCGGGGCCCTACGCCACTCAAACAATCTCAATGCATTCGCCGAAGAGGAAGAACAACCAAATCAGGTCAGCGTCGTCGACGGTGCCATCTTCACTGAGATCTGAGATCGGATCGGCCGTTCCCCAGTGGCTCAGCACATCAAGCAAGTCGGCAACATCAATTGTCTCGTCACCATTGACGTCGCCTGGGCATACTGGGCAATACTCCGTCAAACTATTCAGCCCGCGGTTGACTGTAAATCCGTAGATGAGATCGTCACCGCCGCAGCCAACACTCCCGGTCCACCACGGATCGCTATACGAACTGGCATACCACAGGTCGCCATACTCCCCCGCTGACAAACCATGAAACTGACAATCTGTCACGACAGGGTCTGATGCTGTGCCCTCCGACCCCTCGCTATACACAGCACCGCCCCACGCTGCGGTGTTGTCTTCAAACAAACACCGTGTAATGGCTGGCGAAGACTGATTCAAGGCAATCGCCCCGCCCTCAGAATAGGCCGCGTTCGAGAGAAAAGAACATGCCGCAATCTCACCACTGACGAATTCAAATTTAACTGCGCCGCCATCGGCATCGCTTTGGCAATTCTCAAACACACAGTAGGACATCTCTACACTGGCCAGAGCGGCATACACCGCCCCTGCTGTCGTCGCCCGGCAATTATCAAATCTGCACTGTTCCAACTGCACATAGCCCCACGCTGCGGCAACTGCAGCGCCGGGCTCTTCGTCACCATCGGCTCCAGCAATACCCATACCGTCAAATGTGCACTGAGAGATTTGAACAGCTCCGCCACCGACAGTCACGCCACGAGTCTCTGAGCCGTACATTTCAAACGTGATCCCACCCAGTTCTTCGGGCAGGGTGATTTCATAGATCGAGTGGAATGTCAGCCCCTCAAGCCTGACCCACTGATCTTCTGGTGTTGACGAAACAGCGATGATGGCTTCATCATCATCTGGCCATAGTTCCACAAGACCATCACCCTTAATC
>JABJQE010000189.1 GCA_018663565.1 Phycisphaerae bacterium | reverse complement strand
GTTGCGACGGCTTGGGCAACACTTGCTGGGACGGCAAGCACAGCCAGTTCAATTTGGTCGGTGTGAATGGCAGCGGCCAGTTCATCAAGCGGACGAACGACGACATCAGCGACAGTGGTTCCGTAGAGATCCGGGTTGGAATCAAAGGCCGCGATGACCTGGAAGCCACCCCCGGCGAACTGTGGATAGCCCATCAACGCAGTACCAATTTTGCCAGCACCCACAATGGCGATTCGCCACGTTCTGTCGAGCGAGAGAGCCTTTCGAATACGACGGGCCAAGGCAGCCGCTTGATATCCAACGCCTGGCCGGCCCGTTTGGCCCAGGCACCCAAGATCACGCCGGACCTGAGCATCTGTAATGCTAAACGCCCGGGCGATGGTCGAGGAACTGATTGTGTTGTGCCCCTCAGCCGCCGCTGCGTCAAGCTCACGCAGGTACATGCTGAGCCGTTGCACGGTGGGACGTGGGATTTCAGAGGGAGGGGGCACATTGCCATGATATGGCCCAGAGCAGATTAGTATGTCGTTCATGCATATTCATGACATCATGGATCGTGATGGCCGGACCATCAGTTTCGAATTCTTCCCTC
Organism: Phycisphaerae bacterium; assembly: GCA_018663565.1. Taxonomy (GTDB): domain Bacteria; phylum Planctomycetota; class Phycisphaerae; order Phycisphaerales; family SM1A02; genus UBA12567. Next base: position 4,022 of record JABJQE010000189.1, on the reverse strand, counting down.
CCGCGACTGATATGGCTGCGACAACGCTGGAGACTCGACTTGAGCAGTTTGCAGCGCTAAAACCATCTTTCGTATCGGTGACCTATGGCGGAGGGGGTTCGACCCGGGCACGGACTCATGATCTGGTGCTTCGCCTCCAAAGCCGCGGCGTGCTCGACCCAGTGCCTCATTTGACATGTTTGTGCCATGGACGATCAGAGATTGCCCAGGTGTTGGAACAATATGCGGCGGTAGGTATTGGCAATTTGCTTGCGCTCCGTGGTGATATGCCCCGCGAGAGCGCAACTGGCGGGTCCTCTGACTATCAGTACGCAGTCGACCTTGTGACCCATATTGTGGAATTCAATGGCTCGGGTGCTCATCCTGGCCCCCGGGGGTTCGGCATCGGTGTGGCTGGATTCCCCGAGGGGCACGCAGACACTCCCAACCAATTGGTCCACATGGATCATCTCAAGGCGAAGGTGGACGCTGGCGCGGATTGGATTACCACACAGTTGTTTGCGGACAACAGCCACTTTCTTGATTGGCGGGAGCGTTGTGAATTGCGAGGCATTGAAGTGCCAATTGTGGCGGGAATCATGCCGATTACGAGCCTAGCCACAATGAAGAGGATGGCAGATCTTGCTGCGGGCATGACATTTCCAGCCAAACTTCAACGGCGACTCATGCGGCATCAGGACGATGCGGCCTCTATTGAGCAGATCGGCATTCAGTGGGCCGTGGAGCAGTGCAACGATCTGCTTGATACCGGCGTCTCGGGAATTCATTTCTATACGCTGAATCGATCTGATGCCACAAAACGTATCTTCGAGGCCCTTGGCGCTGGGACATCGGCTGATTTGAGGTAGTGCATTTAGAGGCCACGCAACGCAGCACGCCGCGCGGGTGCTGTGATCTATCGCTCCACTGTTCTGGGCCTAGGACCCCGACAATCCTCTTGCGATCCATGCTCATGTCACCCGAGCGAAGCCTGTTATCCTGACCGAATGCGACGATTCTCAGTGTGGACATTTGGAGTCATGGTGACCGCGATCCTGTTCGTGTCGCCGCTCGTGATGGCTCAAAGCGAACTCCAGTTGCGGGCGTTTCAGGGTGACCCTGAACTCACGGCCGTGCCAAGCGGCGGCCCCTCACCGTTGTTTGGTCTCGCCATCTCCCTATTCCTTGCGTTGGCTGTTGTGGGCGTGAGTCTGATGCCGTCAAAGCGGGGACATCAGGACTGATGCCAAGTCGTCGCAGGTCATGGCGAGGTCCAGTCTTGCCGCTCGCACTCGCGGCTCTATTTGGCGTGTGTTGGTTGACTCAATTCAGCATTCGATCTGCAACCGCATCGTTTGCTGATCGCAGCGAATACCTGAGCGTGGCAGCGGGCAGTGGCCGAGGTGAAGAAGAAGTGCTGTGGATGTTTGACACTCGGACCGAAGAGTTGATTGTGGTGGCATGGGATCGGCAAGTTGGGATGATGGTTCCCCTTGGACGCCGCGAAGTCTTCAACGACATCAAGGTTGCGGGGAGAAGTCGCTGATATGCAGTGCAATGCAACACTGACGCGGCTGAGTTGGTGCATCGCCGCATTCATGCTTGTGGGCTGGTGGGCCACTGCTGGTCCACAACTTTCGCAGCCAGCCGCTGCTGACATGATGGCGACAAGTGGTGGGTTTACGCTGATGACGGCCAATAGCCGCGATCAGCGTGTGTCCGACGAGTCAGAAGTGTTGTATTTGCTTGACCATCATCGCGGAATGCTGTTGGTGTATGGGCTTCGCGATATCCACACCAAGCCGTATGTCGACATGCTCGACGGCAGATTGTTGGAAGTGCTGTTTGAGCGGGCCCGCTCAGCAACGCGGCAGTCAACGCCCTGATCACCACCGTCGCTGATACCCTCTGCATATGCACCATCCAGTAGATGCCGTGATGCTCGCCCGTCGAGCAGCATCCTTTACGCGTCGCTCGATCAAGGCGGACTCCAAGCGATCGGGACTGCGGCTTGCCGTATCGATGCTTGATCTGACCACTTTAGAGGGCGCCGATTCGCCTGAACTTGCCCGGGCGTTGGCTCAGCGAGCCATGCATCCGTGCCCAGTACGCCTTGATCAACCAGTTCCCTCGGTCGCGGCCGTGTGCGTGTACCCAAGGCTTGTGCCGGTCGTGCGAGAGGCCCTTGCCGGTTCCGGGGTCAAGACGGCCTCAGTCGCGACCAGCTTTCCAAGCGGACAAGCGCCACTCGACGCCCGGCTCGCGGAGACAGACGCAGCCATTGCGGCGGGTGCTGATGAAATTGACATGGTGATTAGCCGCGGTGCCTTCTTGTCGGGCCGATTTGATGAGGTGGCCGCCGAGGTTCGGGCGGTCAAGGAAGTGTGCGGCGATACACATCTCAAGATCATCCTAGAGACCGGTGAACTCTCGACGCCTGACAATATTCGGCGATGCGCCGATCTTGTTATTGAGGCGGCAAGCCAAGGCTGCGAACTCGCTGATGGCGAGGTGTTTGTAAAGACGTCAACAGGCAAGATTTCGCCCGCAGCCACCATGCCGTCGGTGCTTCTGTTGCTTGAGGCCGTGCGAGATCATTTTCGCGCGACTGGCGTGCGAATTGGCGTGAAGCCTGCCGGTGGTATTCGAAAGTCAAAGGCGGCGCTACACATGCTTGTCATGGTGCGGGAAACGCTTGGACAAGCGTGGCTTGATCCAAAGCTCTTCCGAATTGGAGCGTCGAGCCTGCTCGATGATTTGGTACGACAACTTCTCTGGACCAGTCGTGGACACTACGCGGCGATGCATGATGTGGCGGTGACGTGATGGGACAGTCAGAAGTGGGATCAGTTGTAACGGCCGAAGGCTGGGAATACAGCCCCGCCCCAGAGCGAACGCGACCTGAAATCGATTCGGAGTATGGGTTGTTTATTGGAGGCGAGTTCCGTGCTCCACAGACGGGCCGCACGTTCGACACAATCAACCCTGCGACAGGTGAGCGGCTCGCTCGCATTGCAGAAGCTGGGCAGAGTGATGTTGATGCGGCCATGGCTGCTGCTCGCGCAGCTGGCCCGAAGTGGGCTCGCTTGAAGGGCCGCGAGCGAGGAAAATATCTCTTTCGGTTGGCTCGGCGTATTCAAGAGTGCTCGCGTGAACTTGCTGTGCTCGAGACGATGGACGGCGGAAAGCCGATCAAAGAGAGCCGCGATGTAGACCTACCGCTGGTCGCGCAGCATTTCTTTTATCACGCTGGGTGGGCTGACAAATTGCAGTGGGCCTTTGGCGGACGCGATGTGAAGCCGCGTGGGGTGTGTGGGCAAATCATTCCTTGGAATTTCCCGCTGTTGATGGCGGCGTGGAAGTTGGCGCCAGCGCTCGCTTGCGGCAATACCGTTGTGCTCAAGCCCGCCGAGACAACATCGCTGACAGCCCTTCATCTTGCCAAACTGATGCAAGAAATCGATTTGCCCCCAGGCGTGGTCAATATAGTGACTGGTGCCGGCGAGACGGGCCGCATGGTGGCAACACATTCCGCGGTGAAGAAGGTGGCCTTTACTGGGTCAACCGATGTCGGGCGCCGGATTATGGAAGAACTCGCCCCACGAGAAATTCCACTCACGCTTGAACTTGGGGGTAAGAGCGCCAACATTGTTTTTGCCGATGCGCCCATTGAGCAAGCGATCGAGGGCGTGGTGGGTGGCATTTGGTTCAATCAAGGCCATGTGTGCTGCGCAGGATCTCGACTGCTTGTCGAAGAGTCGATTCTCGAACCATTCGTGGCTGGCTTGCGTGATCGCATGGCCCAACTTCGGGTGGGTGACCCGCTCGATAAGAATACGGATGTCGGGGCAATCAACAGCGCCGAGCAACTCAGCCGCATCCAATCTCTTGTGAGAGCCGGGCAGGAAGAAGGCGCCATCTTGCACGATGTGCAGTCTGCGGCCCTGCCTGACAAGGGGTTCTGGTTCCCACCGTGTTTCTTCACTGGCGTGCAGCCTGCTCATATTGTGGCCAGAGAAGAGATATTTGGACCAGTTCTTGCG
>JABJQE010000188.1 GCA_018663565.1 Phycisphaerae bacterium | reverse complement strand
GCATATATTGGTCATGGATGGATACTGCGCAGGATAGGTGGGAGGCTTTGAAGTGGACGTTTCGGCGTTCGTGGAGCCGACCTTGAAATACCACCCTGTATGTATTTGTGGCCTAACCCCGAATCCCATGAAGCTGGGCGGGGGACCGTGTATGCTGGGCGGTTTGACTGGGGCGGTCTCCTCCTAAAGAGTAACGGAGGAGCGCAAAGGTTAGCTCAGCGCGGTTGGAAACCGCGTGTTGAATGTAAGAGTACAAGCCAGCTTTACTGTGAGTCATACAGGACAAACAGTCTCGAAAGAGGGCTCTAGTGATCCTGCAATCCCGTGTGGAAGGGTTGTAGCTCAACGGATAAAAGGTACCCCGGGGATAACAGGCTTATCGCTCCCGAGCGTCCATAGCGGCGGAGCGGTTTGGCACCTCGATGTCGGCTCATCGCATCCTGGGGCTGTAGGCGGTCCCAAGGGTTGGGCTGTTCGCCCATTAAAGCGGTACGCGAGCTGGGTTCAGACCGGCGTGAGCCAGGTCGGTCCCTATCTGCTGTGGGCGTTGCAATATTGACAGGAGTTCTCCCTAGTACGAGAGGATTGGGAGGGACTCACCCCTGGTGTGCCAGCTGGACCGCTCGGTCCATCGCTGGGTAGCTAAGTGAGGCAGGGATAACCGCTGAAAGCATCTAAGCGGGAAGCCCCCCTGAAGATGAGTATTGCGCGTCTTAAATGACGAGAGACCCCTGGAAGACCACCAGGTTGATCGGCCGCACGTGTAAGGGTAGAAATACCTTCAGCGAAGCGGTACGAATGGTCGAAGGCTTTCTCGTGCCATCCGGGCCCCGCCCCCAGCACTGCTGGACGGCGGCATTCAACAAACAGAAGACTGTTGTCAAACGGTCATACATTTCGATCGAATCAGAATTTGTCATCACCCAGTCGTGGCTGAAAGGCCGCGATTGGATTTGTCGGTGACCATAGGTCCGGGGAAACACCTGATCCCATTCCGAACTCAGAAGTGAAGCCCGGGCCGCCGATGATACTGCTACGCGGGAAAGTAGGTCATTGCCGACTCTTTCAACCCCAGCAGCGGAAACGCTGCTGGGGTTGCTTCGTTTTAGAAACTATGTTTCGACTCGATCCCTACACGCGAGCAAGGCAGCCGGTCAACTGAAGTGTGCTTGTGCTCGGCAAGGGGCATGATCCCATTTCATCAGACCTCTCCGTGTGCGTACAAACTGGACGAGCCCCCGAGGCGGGGACCACGTCCTATATATAGGCGGCTGCTCTTCTCTTCCGCTTGCTTAGTGGCCTGTTCTTGCGGCAGAGCCGCGTGCCCGTGCTACTATGCAATGGTCTGCAACAGAGGCCAATTTGGGCCCGTATAGGTTGCAAGGAGCACTACTCATGAAGCGTTTCATTCTTGGACTTGGAATCGTTGTTGTACTTGCATCGAGCCCTATCACGTTCGCCGCGGACGAGGCCAAACCTATTCGTGTTGAAATGCAGGATGGGTCAGTCTGGCGTGGGCAGACCGGTGCTGAGGTCAAGGTCTCGTTCGAGCAGCGTGGTCGCCGACGTGTAGTCGAAGGAACTTTGGCCCGCTACGCAGACGGTTGGCTTGAATTGACCGGCCCAGGTGGCAAGCGACTCGCACCAGTGTTTGCAGCAGACATCATTCATATTGAACAACTTGGAGGCGGCACAGGATCGTCCTCATCTGCACCAGCGAAGGCTCCGGGGGGTGATTCAGAAGCCGATGCAAGCGACTCGCCGAGTTCGGCATCTGAGGGTGATGATAAAGAAGTCGATCTTTCCATTCGACCGACCTTCCTGCTTCCATTGACCGGCATGGTTGGCGGAGACTTTCGTCCCGAAGAAATCGAGTACGTTGCTGCTCAAGCTGATGAACTCGGTCCAGGCCAGACAATTGTGCTCGAGATCAATTCGGGTGGTGGCTATGTTGCCGAGTGGCAAATGATTCGTGATGCCATTTATGAGATTCAGAAGCGGCATCGCATGGTGGCTTGGGTGCTCGATGGCACATCGGCCGCCGCGAGTACCTCGCTCTGCTGCGATGTGATTGTGATGAAGAGTCGCGGTCACTTTGGTTCCATTACGACACTCATGGGTGGTCCGTCTGCCCCGATTGCGTATCAGGTCCAGAGTGCTCGCGAAAATATGCAGCCAATGCTGCGTAAAGCGGGTCGCAGCCCGAAACTTGGCATTCCATTCAAGACTGGTGAGGCTGGGCAGTTGTCATTATTGTCCTATACCAAAGACCCAGAGACTGGAGATGTGACGTGGTATCAGAGCCTAGATGGCGAAGAGATCATGAATCGCAATGGCCAGGTGCTTGGCTTCACCGCACCAGAGGCCGTGCACTCGGGCATGGCGATAGGCATAGCAGACACGAAGGAAGAACTCGGCCTGCTGCTCAATCAGGGTGGCTGGCGAGAGGTGGGCACCGGAACGAAACTACATGAAGATTGGCTGGAAGTCGCGACACGGTGCAAGAAGGCCATCGCGGCGGACAACAAGGAACGTGGCAAACTTGGCGGAAGCGCACGCGATCTGCGAAAACAGATCAAGATCCTGAAGAGTTGGGTGCGGTGGTGGGATCGCGCAGCCAACGCCTGCATGGAAGCTCGAATCCCAACCAAGAAGCAGCTTGAGGAGATGATTGTTCTTCTTGAGGAAGCACTTGACGCAATCCAGCGTGGTTGATTCGAACTAGGTCAGTGGTACGGATTGCGCTGTATCTGCGAACGCAGACGCGGCGAGTACGCCGCCAGCTGCCATTGAAATCAATCCCCAGAAGACGGATAGGGTGGCGATCACGCTTGTGCGGCGTGGCACGACAGCGAGCGCGAGCCCAGGTAGCAAGAGCCACAGTCCTGCCTTCACCACCATGATCCAGCCCACAATGGTCGTGATTATGAGCGCGCCACTTCGCGGGTGATCTGGCAAGACGAGCAATAGGCCAAGGACAAGCGCGAGCATCCCGATCAGCATGCCAGTGCCGGCAGGGTGGCGGCTTCGCATGAATTGAGCAGTTAAGTCAGCCCAGAGACCCGACCACAAGACCTGTGAGAGTCCAGCGGCAATAAGCATGATGGCAGTGATCTGAGCGGCAAGCATATGGGTGTACTCCTGTTGACAGTCTACGCTGCGGTGGTCTGATGCTGTTGGCCGATGCAATCGGTCCTGCCCAGACGATCGTGCTCCTGATCGTTGCGGATTCGGCCGCTACGTTCGTATTGGCTCATCACCTGTTCGGATGCTGGCGTTGGAGATATAGATGGTCAGAAGCATGTGTTCAGGCAGCGTGCAGCACGTATTGGGGACCGCCATAAGGGCAATGTCGATTTATTCAGATGCTCGCGCACAAGGGGCCTGCTACAGACTTTCTTGGGAGTGCTCGGCATTGGGCCTGCTAGGCACACCGGCCGCAGGGTTCTTCAGCGGCTCCCTTGCACGGATGGGTCCGAACAGGACCCGGCACCCCGACACGCATTGCTCCTTGCGTGTCGGGGTGCTTCTTTTTCGATCGGGCATCCCCTGTCCAACTGCTATCCAGCGAGTTCCATCGTGAGATCAGTCGGTGGATCGAAGGGCAAGCGCGGCATGGGCAGTGAGATCGCCCCAGGGATCTGGCAGGTCCGGTGCCACGTCCAGCAGGGCCCCCGCCAAGGTCTCGACCGGTTGGCTCGTGAGTTTGACATCGTGGTACACCGCGGCGGCGGCCTGGAGCAGGAGGTACCAGAGCAGTCCATGTAGGCGATCATCTTCGGATGTGGCCCCATGGAAGCACTTCTTGGCCAGCAGGTACTGCCTCCGCAGGAACTCGATCTCGCCCGCCGCTGAGCACAACACTGCGGCGGCATCGATCGGGCTGCCATCGAAGTCGTTCGCAAGCACGCGTACGAGCCAGTCGGCCCCATCGGGCTGTAGCACCCTCGCTCGCAGGGTTGTCGTCGGACGAGTCGCCTGCATGCGACCGAGTTCAAGCAGCGTGCGAAGCGCTGGATCGTCACCGCCACCCGTGTCGATGGTTCGTGGTTGCTCGCTCACGAGATGGCCTCCTGTAAAGATACGAGTTCCTCGTCGATTTCCGCCTCGGGCACACCGTCCTGCCGCAGTCGTTCCTGCACGGCAATGCGAAAGCGGTCCGACGCCGTTCTGACCATGACGGCACATCGCTTGGGATCGACACCGAATTCCCTCACGCAGTCCGCGTACGCCACACCATCGAGATGGTGCCGAATGAAGAGTTCCCAATGCTCGCCCAGTCCATCTTCTTGGCATGACGCCTGCGCATCGCGGCAGGCGGCTGCTACCAGCGAACGTGCCCAGTTGCGATCAACTTCCCGATCGATGGTGGCCGGTTCCTCCGTGTTCCTCGCCCCGTCTTCATCCTGGTCGATGCTCAATGCATCGTGTCGGCGTTCCTTCCGCCACAACTCCTTCAGGTAGAAATGCAAAGCGTTGATCAACCAGTGTCGGAGTCGTTTGCCACTTGTCTGCCACTTGGTGAAGAACTCCTCGCGGTCAAGTCGGTCAGCGAGAAATCCGTTGATGATGTCCGCGGGTT
>JABJQE010000187.1 GCA_018663565.1 Phycisphaerae bacterium | reverse complement strand
TCGTCGTGTGGTTAAATCAGACATGCAGTTGAATCGCGAGCTACCCGCGTACCGCCTACATCGGCACGACGCTTTGCCCGCCTGAAGTATACGACTGAAAGTAGGCGGAAGGTTCGCGTGAAGTGTGGTGTTCCAGGGGCCAGTCGCTACACCCCTCAATGCCGTGCAGCGGCTCGTTGGGGTTGATCCGGCGTGAGGTCTTGACCATCTTGCTATCTGAACCGTTGAAAATGAGTCAGGACCCGAGGTGGGGGACGGCTCCAGCGGCGAAGCGGCGCCTGCTCAATCTTCAGGGGCATCCTCATGAACCAAGCGTCTGAATTCGGTACTGAGCGCATTGGTCACAGGCCCAACTTGCCCGCCACTGAGCTGCGTTTCATCGAGGTGGCTTACCCCAATGATCTCGGCAGCTGTGCCTGTGAGGAATATCTCATCCGCGGACTTGAGTTCATCTAATTCAACGCGACGTTCTTCCACGGTATACCCGAGGGCCGGGGCCACTTCGTCAATGACAAACTGCCGCGTAATGCCGTGCAGGATGCCCGCATCTGTATGGGGCGTCGTAATGTGGTTGTTCTTCACGAAGAAGATGTTGTCGCCGGTGCATTCGGACACGTCGCCATCGCAGTTGAGCATCAGGGCCTCGTAGACGTCGGCTCCGAGCGCCTCCACTTTGGCCAAGATGTTATTGAGGTAATTGAGTCCCTTGATACGAGGGTCTAGGCATGCGATTGGAATGCGTGGCCGACTTGCCACAATAATGGGCATGCCTTCTTCATAGAGCGACTCTGGGTACAACGAGATCGTGGCCGCAATGATGATGGTTTGTGGCGTACCACAGGTGAATGGATTCAATCCAAGTGTGCCAATGCCGCGGGTATAGATCAGCCGGATGTATCCATCAGAGATGCCGTTGGCTGCAACGGTTTCTCGCACCGCTTTCTCAAGTTCGTCAAGGCTGTACGGCGGATTAAGATGCAGAAGTTCAGCCGACGAGTGCAAGCGTTCAAGGTGCGTGCGAAGTTTGAAGATCTTGTTGTTGTAGACCCGGATGCCCTCAAAGCATCCGTCGCCATAGAGCAGGCCATGGTCGAGCACGCTGACGGAAGCTTCTTCCATCGGCACAAGCCGGCCATTCATCCAGACTTGGCCTGTCAGGGGAAGTCCCCCAGCAGCGGCAGTGGAAGGCGTCGAGAGCGTTGATTGGTCTGACATGAAAGTCCTGAATCTCCTCTATGAACCGCACACAATAACAGGCACGGGCCATCTTTGGGGGCGAGCCCTATTGCACCAAACCCTGTTCAGGCAGGGGAATAAAGGACTATCATGCCCGGTTCAATGCTTCTTCAAGAACGTCCACAAGCCGACCCGTGCGATTCACACTTTCTCGCCGATGTGGCAGCCGGACAGGTTCGGCTCAGCAGTGAGCAGGCCGCCACGCTCTATCGGCAGATGCCGCTCGCTGAACTTGGGCGATGGGCAGATGCGCGATGCCGAGCCATTCATGGCGATTCCATTCGCACGTATGTGATTGATCGCAATATCAACTACACCAACGTCTGTACCGCGAAATGCACCTTCTGCGCATTTCGCCGTGATGCCGGTGATGATGATGCCTATACGCTGCCAAATGATGAGATTCTTGAGAAGGTTTCCGAGCTGACTGCGATCGGCGGCAATCAAATCTTGATGCAAGGCGGCATGAACCCGGATCTTCCACTGAGTTGGTACGAGACATTGCTTGGCGAACTCGGCGATCAATACCCAGACGTTCATGTACACGCCTTTAGCCCGCCTGAGGTTGTTGAGTTCGTCAACTTCTTTGACCCACCCGGAAGTGACTTCCGCGCCAAAGTGAAGTGGGTGCTTGAGCGGCTCCAGGCCGCAGGCCTCAAGTCGATTCCTGGCGGCGGCGGTGAAATCTTCGCCCCGGCTGTTCGGCGAAAGATTGGCCTTGGAAAATGCGACGCCGAAATCTGGCTGACCGTCATGCATGTCGCTCATGAACTTGGCATGAACACCTCGGCCACGATGATGTTTGGCCATATCGAAGGTGTCGATGATCGCATCCATCACATGGATCTTGTTCGGCAGTGGCAGGACCGATCATTAACTGACTTTGCACCAGACGGCGGGGGTCGATATATGGCCTTCATTTCGTGGCCGTTCCAGCGTGAGAACACGCCGCTTGGCCGGCTTCCCGATTGGGATGGCAGTGGCGAGTTCCCGGGTGATGTCGTGGCCATGCTAGATGGAAGCGGCGAGAAGCTTGTTGCCCCCGAGTTCGGCCGAAAGCTCCGCCTTGCCGGCGCGAGCGAGTATCTCCGAACACAGGCGATCAGCCGCTTGATGATTGACAATGTGTATTCGATTGGCGCATCATGGGTAACGATGGGACCGCATGTTGGTCAGCTCGCGCTCAACTTTGGCGCCAACGACATGGGCTCTGTGATGATGGAAGAGAACGTGGTCAGCGCTGCTGGTACGACGTACTGCCTGAACGAGCAGATTCTATGCCACCTCATCCGCGACGCAGGCTTCACGCCCGCCCAGCGTGATAACGCGTACGACCTCTTGGCTGTGCACGACACCGACGTGTCACCAGACCTGCAAGTTGATGACTGGTCTGAATTCCGTCAGGCGAAACTTCATGTGCAAGGCGAGGGCTGCGACGAGCCAGTGGCCGTAACTGTCGGCGGCGTAGATTCGCCGAGCTAGTAGCGGAAGTGTTATTCGCAGGCGAGTTCGATGTTCGTCGCAAGTTCGCGGCACCGCTCGACATCATCAGCAGCTTCGCCTGCAAGCCTGGCGCGTTCTAATTCATCGCTGAGGCTTGGCAGATTGATCCGCACGTTCCACGCAGCTGCTGCGCACGCCGCCTGAAGAAGAATGGCCGCGACCGCAAGGTCGCTTGCGAGCATTGGATTTGTCCGGCCTGGTAGGCCGGCGAGCAGTTCGGACGCGTTCCGGCAGAGTCTGCACATGGCGAGTGGCGCATTGATGGCAGCGTGCACGGCGACTTCCCAGTCAGCGACGCGTTCGGGGTGATCTTCTGGAAGTTTCCACAGCGCCGAAAGTATGCCAAATGCTTCCGCGTCGGCTTCGGCAAGCGCCACAGCTTCGTCACGCCAAGCCTCAAGTTCTTGCAGGGCTGCGGTGTTGGCGTTTTCATGCTCGGCAAGGTCTTTGCGGCCGATGGAGTAGGCCAGCACCATACGGCCGGCTGCTAAGCCAATTGCAGCAGTGACGCCCGCTGCGGCGCCACCACCGGGCGTTGGACACTTGTCTCCTAGCGATCGGAGCAGCGATTCGACTTTCAGTTCTTGAAGTTCCATGTCAACTCCTGATCTCGGCGCCAACCTGTTCTTGTAGTGCGGCGATGAGTGACTCTACGGGCGCTTCAACTTCTTCTCGTGTTAGCGTGCGGTCTGCAGCGCGGAACCGGATACGCATGCTCAGTGATTTGTGGCCAGCGTCAATTCCCTTGCCGCGGTATACGGTGACAAACTCGGTGGCGTCATGGTGGGGCAGATTCAGCGCAGCGGCGATGTCGACAAGCTGTGCCCAGTGCACCGATTCCTTCACAATTGCAGAAAGGTCTCGTTCAATCGCGGGGTGATCGGGCAGGCGATGAGCGTCGCGGTGCGGCGGATCACTGTGCATAAATGCTTCGGGATGAATGGCCCCAGCGAGATAAGAGCCACCAGCTGGCGAAACGGATGCCGCCAGTCGTCCAATGTGCCCAATCTGCACGTCATTGATCGAAACCGTCGCAGCAGGGGAGAGCCATGGAAGATCATCGCACGGTGTCACGATCACGGTGCTATCTGGTCCAGCGATCGAACGCGCGACATGATCGATAACGCCGCGAAGCGGTCGGATTCCGTCGTCGCTATTTCGCACATCCATCATGATCGCAAGCTCGAGCATCTCAAGGTCGTCGCCATTCGCGGTGCGGCGGAACGTGCTGCCCATTTCAAAGAGGCACAAGTCATTGACTCCTTGATCGGCATTGTGCGAACGAACGCGAATGAGGCTCGGAAGAAGAGACGGTCGCAGGATGGGTTCGCCAGCGGCGCGTGCTTCATGCACCCTGCGAAGCGAACACCCGGCCGGTAGGAAGGGCGTCGCTTCCCGCTCGCCGATGAGGGTGTGGGTCACCGTTTCGATGAACCCATCGCCCACCAGTGCCTCTGTCATGGCCTCGGCGGCTTGATGGTCAGTTGGATTGGCGGCGGGCCGAATAGTCAGTGTATCTCGCACTGGAATGGCCGCGAATCCGTGCATTCGCATGACCTCTTCGACAAGGTCGATTTCGCGGTGGATGTCGCCACGGTGCCACGGCACGATTGCGGTAATGACGCCATCGCTGAGCATTGGCTCAAAGCCGAGCCCCTCAAGCATGGAAACTTGGGTGGTGTCGTCGAGGTCGAGGCCAAGTAGTTCGCGGCAGCGGGCCGTTCGCATCGTGACGACTTCACGTGAGGGCAGGGCGGTGCCCGTAGTCAACACGCCCGGCGCGAGTACGCCACCGGCAGAGTCGAGAATAAGCTGGCAGAGTCGATCGGCCGCCTCGTTGACTTGTCCTGGAGAGACACCGCGTTCGAATCGAAAAGAGGAGTCGCTCGAGATGTTGTGAAGGCGACTGGTGTGACGCACCATGACGGGATCAAAGGTCGCCGCTTCCACAAGCACATTAGTTGTGGTGTCGGTCACGGCCGTGAGCGCGCCGCCCTTGACGCCAGCAAGCGCGACTGGTTTTTCTGCATCGGCGATGACAAGTTCGGTGCCGTCCAATTCAATTTCGGCAGCGTCTTCGCCAATGGGCAAGAATTTTTCGCCCTTTCGCGCCATCCGAACAATGATCTGTCCGCCAGCCAATGTGTCCAGGTCAAAAACGTGTGTGGGCTGGCCAAGTTCAAAGAGCACGAAGTTCGTCGCGTCGACAAGATTGGAGCGGGGGATGTCACCACGAGCGGTGAGGCGATTGCTGATGTGTGAAGGCGATGGACCAACGGTGATGCCAGTGATGACACGTCCCGTGTAGAGCGGGCATGATTCTGGAACTTCGTTGGTCAGTGTGGCCAGTGTGTCTACAGACGCTCCGCTTGTCTCAGGCGACGCGACTGGCACAAAGAGTGTCCGATCGGTCAGGGCGGCGATTTCGCGGGCGAGTCCCACATGGCATGTGCAGTCTCCGCGGTTTGAGGTCATTTCAAAGTCCTGGCGAACGTCGTCCGACAGGTCTTCGCGGCCCTCAAGTGGGAAGCCGGCATGCGTCAGCAGGTCGGCCTGCTCATCGGCGTCGGCGGGGTGGTCGAGGTAGTCGTTGATCCAAGACTGTGATGCGTACATGGTGGGTAGCGTATCGCCCGGGGAGGGCTCGCAGGGCGTACACTTGCCGCCATGATTCGAGGTCGCTTGACGCTGTTCGTGATACTGCTCTTGAGTTCCTGTGTGGCTACGTCACAGAGGGTGGATCCATTCGGGGCCGTCCCAGACGACTTCTCAGTGGATTTGACCATTCTGTCCCGCCCCGAGGGCGATCAGGCCGATCGCCGGACGAGCAGAATAATGCTCGAACCGGACGGGAGCCTTCGGTATATGGCCAAGCGGGGGATTGGTCCCAATACGATTCCACCGCTCATTCGCAGGCTTGACCGCGAACAAATGGCCCGCGTGTGGGATTCGGCCGCTCGACTTGGTTTGACCAATCCAGCCGAAGCCGATGTCGATGCCGATGTGCGGCGAGTGAAGCCACCCTCACGGCGGGGTTGTGTGTGGTTGCTGGTATTGACTGGCAACGAGGACCGCTGGAATTTCATGCGATCTGCATCGGGCACTGATCAGCCGGATGCCGCCATCGTTGCCTTTGGTCGTGAACTCGGCGCTCTGGCATGGGCGCCCGATCGTGGAACGCGGCTCGCGGCCGTTGAGCCAGTGCGTTGGGACTACGGCCCCGATCCATGGGCGGCCTATAAGGGCGCGACATCTGAGCCTGTACTTGTGGCGAAAGCGGTAACGCAGCCACCACCTGCGCCAAAGCCTGCGCCAAAGGTTGAGCCTCTTCCGCCACCACGTTGGCCGCTGGACATTCGTCGAGTAGAAGTGTCGTGGTTGCGTACACATGAAGACCTTCCATCAATGGATATCTGCTTGACGCAGTTGATTCGGTTCGATCAGGACGGCCACCGTTTGACGGCGCCCAGCCGCAAGCGTGGAGGGGTGGAGCTGAGCATCAACGACATCAACGGAGCCGGCGGCGCTACGTTTGAGCCTTCTGCCATGTGGCTCATCCAACAACGTATTCTCGC
>JABJQE010000186.1 GCA_018663565.1 Phycisphaerae bacterium | reverse complement strand
TGGCCCAGCACTTTCTGGACTTTGAACCGGGCATTCATTTCTCCCAGTTTCAGATGCAGTCCGGCACGACCGGTATCAACGCCGTGCGGATTTATTCGCCCATCAAGCAGGTCATGGATCAGGATCCCGATGGGGAATTCATTCGCAAGTTCGTGCCGGAGTTGTCGGCAGTGCCCAAAGAGTTCATTGCTGAACCGCACAAGATGCCGCTGTTGATGCAGTCGATGGTTGGGTGTCGCATTGGCAAAGACTATCCCAAGCCAATCGTGAACCACGTCGAAGCGTATCGGCACGCGCGCGAGCGAATCTATGCAGTCCGCGCCAAAGCGCAAGCTCGGCAGGATGCCCGTGAGGTCATGCAAAGACATGGAAGTCGCAAAGGCTCGACTCAGCGACGCTAGTGTGATGCGCGCAACCTGAAGTTCGCCCTGGTGTACGGGGCATGTGTCGGTCTGCCTCGCTCATCAGGGAATCGCGGAACCGGCCGGCTGGTAGAGGCATGTAATCGGGGCCTCTTCGCGCATGGCTGACCGCTCTTCATCAAGGCTGCGGATTGCTGACCGAAGACTGTGGGATAATCCATTCGAGATCGCACTTCTTTAGGTACTGAGAATACGCTCGCGTGTCAGTCGACGTTGACGCCTGCTGCGTGGGCGCGTGCGAGCATATAGTCGCGGCCTTCTATCATGGCCTCAAGCGTGCCCCATCCGTTGGTGTAGTGTCCTTGATAGCCAAGGCCTTCAATCTTCTTGAACAAGGCGCCGAAGTCGACCGTGCCTTCGCCCGGATGTTGGTGAATTTCGTACACGCCATTGTTGTCTGCGAGGCGAACTTCCCGACACAGTTCAATGAACGGCATCGCGTCAACAAAAGCCGCGATTGAACTGCCGGGTAACAGGTGCGCATGGTTGGCCGTGAAGGACCATTTGATATTTGGGCAGGGCAGCTGTTCAAAATACCAGCGGCACTCGGCTGGCGTGACTGGCAGATAGTTGACCTCAGCCAGCACCGGCTCCCATTGCAGGTTCTCGAGCAGCAACTGCGCGCCGGCTTTTTCGGCATATTCACTGATGCGTTGTAAACGCTCGACACTGGCCTGCATGCGTTCGTTGCGGCAACTGGTGAAATGGTAGCCGCCATGGACCACAATCCAATCAGCATCGAGTTTTTGCGACAGATCGACGTAGGCGCGCAGGTACTCATCCACGGCGTCGCGGCAAAAAGGAGAGATCTCCGCCACATTCACACCGGACAGCGTATGCAGACCCAGGCGGATACCGAAGCGGTCTTTGAGTTTGCGGATGCGGTCACAGCGTGCATCATCAAAGCTCTCGAACGAGTTTGGTTCGAGGTCGGTTTGAATGTCCATGAAGAAGACGTCATTCGCGCCTGCAAACTCAATTGCCTCCTCCGCAGGCAGGCGTCGGCCTGCGTCGAAGCCGATACGTTCTTTGAGCGTTCGCCGCGGCGCGTTCATGCGCTGTTTCGCTTCCCCGTCAGCCACTCAAACAACAGTGGCCCACACAGGCCAAGTACGGCCAGCACGAGGAACAACGCTGCCAGGGGTTGCGTGAGTATCTGCCACCACGCGCCATCGAACATCTTCAGCGAGTTTTGCAGGTTGCTTTCGACCATCTCCCCGAGGATTAGGCCCACGGCAATGGGCGCCACAGCAAAGCCGAAGCGGCGCGCCAGATAGCCGATGACGCCGAAAATCAGCACTATCCACACATCCAGCAGCGAGGAGCTGAGGGCATATGCGCCGATCACGGACAGCGCGAACACGATTGGCCATAGCAGCTGAATGGGTACCAGAGAAATGCGCGCAAACCACTTGGCCGCATATAAGCCCATGGCCATGAACATGAAGTTCGCCACCAGCATGGCGCCAAATATCTGGTATACCTTGTCCACCTGTTCGGTAAACAGATACGGTCCGGGCCTCAGACCGTGGACCATCAAGCCCACAAGAATGATGGCCGTCGTACCACTACCGGGAATGCCAAGCACCATGGTTGGCACCATGGCGCCGCCCGTTGCCGCATTGTTGGCGGCTTCCGCGCCGGCGATGCCCTCAATGGAACCTTTGCCAAACTCTTCCTTGTTCTTTGACCATCGTCTAGCCTCGGAATAGCCGATCATCGATGCCACCGTCGCTCCCTCGGCTGGCAAGATGCCGATGAAGGTGCCAATGCCGCACGATCGCAAGATAGTCTTCCAGATACGTTTGTAGTCCGCTCGTGTCGGCAGCTTGACAGCTTTCATGCCAACGGCTTTCACTACCCGATTGACCATATCGGATTGCACCAGTAGCTCTGACATGGCGAACAAGCCGATCATCACCGGCACAAATGAAAGCCCTTCGTACAGCTCATAGTTACCGAACATGAAGCGTTCAATACCGGTCGCGCGCTCCGCGCCAATAGTTGCGAGCC
>JABJQE010000185.1 GCA_018663565.1 Phycisphaerae bacterium | reverse complement strand
AGCAGTATGCGCGTTCTTCGCGCCTGCGAACAAAGAGATAGGGTCGTGGCATCCACCGCAATACCGCGTCGTCTCAGCACTTGTCTCTGCCACCATTAACTCTTGGACGTCCTGAAACATCACGTCCAGCGACGAATATCGATGAGCGCTCGGAAGCCACTCTGTATAGATCTCAGTGTGGCAACCACTCGTGCCACATCCAGCGGACCCCCCTAGTAAACGTGGGTCAATCGCGCCTTGCGTTCGAACGTGCGCCGACTCTTCTGACAATACGGCCTCGATTGCCTCGCGCTCCGGGCTGTCCACCTTGGCATCATCGGCTCCTTGACGAAGTCGCGCAAAGAGCCCCATTGGATCACGCTTAGTCGACACCAGAGAAGCCTGAAACAGTTTGCGTTTGGGCGAAGGTAATGCCGACTCGACCCGACCTATCACGTGGTCCTGCCAGTCTTGATTCTCAATGCGTGACATACTCGGTGCGAATGGTCGATCTTCGCCATAGCGCCAGTTGTACGTGTCATCAAAAGATGTTCGCAAATCCAGAGATTGATAGTTCGCTTCCCATCCAAGACCAACGAGAATGAATACGACGCAAAGACCGCCAGACCATCCGTAGTACGACCGTCTCGCACCTGCGAGTGCACGCTTGGAAGCTTCCCTATTGACCTTGCGTAGAACCACCATTGCCACGTGCACAATGATGAAGATGGCCATGGCCAACCCGGTGACCAAGTGCACAAGATCCCACCCAAGACTCAACCGAGTTCCGAACACACCTTGCAAGGTCACGACAATGCCACTAACGAGACATGCCAGCAAGAGCGCGACCGCGATGTACCCCATCAACTGATAATGGCTCAACTTGCCTTTTCGTCTCACCACCCAGTGCCGCCAGCAATACCACAGCACAGGCACCAACATGGCCACACCCAAAATCGTGTGCAGCAGCACATTGAATTGGTTGAATGGGCTAAACGGCAACACCAGAATGGCCAATCCAGTCAGTGTTTCGTAGAGCAGGAAACCGCTTGAAATCTTGGTGAGCCTGGACCGCCACTCGCCCACTGCATCAACGCCGGACATCCGTCGCCGCGGCTGAGTGAGTCCGTCAGGCGTTGGCGATTTCTGAGCGTTCATACCGTTCCTCAAATTCGTCATAGGGAGCCTCGACAGCATCGGTCCAATTGAGTCATATATCAAGGTATGATTATCCAGTTTTGCATTTGAATATTCATCGTAAGGGCCTGAGATGGGCTCAGCTCGCATCCAGAGTAGACCTGCAGTAAACAGTTGCCTTCTGCTTCGAATTCCAATAAAAATGATGTGATATTCGCTTAAAAGGCACGACTTGCTGGCTTCTGGCTTATATTCAACGCATTGTAGTGAGCCCAACCTTGTCGAATTGTCGACAATTGCTGCATAACTCGCCCTATTCGCTTCGAATTTTGCCAATCCTGAACTCGTGGGGCACGTCGCCCACAACACAAGAGCCTGCGCGGCCGCGGCGGCAGCGACACATGCTGGCAACATGATCTGCTGGACCACGCAATCATAAGCTGACGCGTCCGCTCCACCTGCTGCAAGGCCAGTCGTCACGGCAATGCTGAAGGCCACGAGGAATTGATACACAGCGAGCCAGCAAGGCTTCGAATGAAGCTTGGCTGCCCACTCAGGACATTGAGTGTCCCCCACGGCCCGCTCTTCCATTTGGCCTTGAAAGCATCACTTCCATGCTCGCCAAGCGATTCGCAGTTTGGCCACATGTAGAAGCCAGAAGGAATCTCGCGTCGCTGCAGTCTTCAATGAACCCTGCATCATCGGGCAGTACGCCAATATCCCGGTCATGCCAACGATGAGAAAAAGAACACAGCCACTCCAGCAACAACTGCGGAAAATATGAGCGATGCAACCATGGGGGATACCTCCTCGGGCAGCATGCCACCTCACGGAATTATCGTAAAGCAGGAGGGCACTATCCACATTGGACGACTTGACCAACACGCCGCCCGCGGCGAGCATTCGCTCAATGACCGACACCAAGACACTCGCCGCGCCCCACCCTACCCGCACACTTGTCGCAATGACCGGTTCGCTATCGATGATTTTTCTCGATGCAACGGTCGTGGGCGTAGCGCTGCCAACGATCCAAGCTGACCTCAATCTCACCACTGCATCCGCCGCCTGGATCATCAATGCCTTCTTGGTGGCGTTCGCCTCAACACTTGCAGTAGGTGGGCGTCTCGCTGATCGCTACGGCCGCACAACCATCTTCCGCATTGCCATTGTGCTATTCGCTGGTGGATCACTCGCGTGCGGACTTGCTGACAATGACCTCACCATCATTATTGCCCGCGCCTTCCAAGGTCTCGCCGCGGGACTCATGCAGCCAGCTGCCACCGCCATCGTTATCGGCGCCTTTCCTAAAGGCAAACGCGGCGTCGCGATGGCAACCTACTTTGGCGTCGCACTTCTCTTCTTGATGGCCGGCCCGGTCATTGGTGGCGCCATCATTGAATTCACTCAGTGGCAGTGGATCTTCTATCTCAATCTGCCCGTTGCGGCTGCTGCAATTCTGCTGAGCATTCGACTCAACCTACCACCTCGCACCGCATCGCCACGCGGGCTTGATCTCATTGGCATTCTGCTGCTCGTTACAGGCCTGCCAGCATTTGTGCTTGGACTCGAGTGGCTTGGCCATCCGCCAGAAGCAGCCACATGGCTTCCCCCTCTGCTGGCAATTGCTGGATTGACGCTGACAACACTGTGCGTACTGCACGCTACTCGCGCGAAGCAGCCAATACTCCACGTGCGACTCATTGCAGCACGGCCAATGCTCGGACAGACCATCGTGCTCGCATTGGTATCGCTCATCATGTCGGCCCAGGCGATCTACGGCGCAATCTACTTGCAAGAAGTGCTCGAATTCACACCGCTCCAAGCAGGGCTTGGCAGCATGCCACTCTTGCTGCCCGTACTGCTCGTCATTCGATCTGCTGGAAAGATGTATGACCGAATCGGCGCCAGGAAGCCCATGATCTATGGGCTACTCATCACGCTGCTTGGCCTCCTTATCGAGATCTGCGGCGTGTGGTGGGAGCACTATCCACTGCTCGCATTCGGCATGGTGCTCGTCGGTAGTGGTTCGACCTTCGCTACGACACCACTCAATACCGATGTGCTCTCTCGAGCACCCGATGACCAACGCGGCGAAGTGTCCGGACTCGTGCAAACCATGCGGCAACTCGGAAGCAGCATCGGCATTGTGGTCTGCGTTCTGGCCATTGGCTGGAGCGTTGCTGCTGCTATGCCCACAACGCTTCCAACAGGCGAGGTTGGGCAACAAGCAACCCGCGCACTCGAAGGCGATGTCGTCTCACTTAGATTACTTCAACACACTGATCCACCGCTTGCCGATTCGCTCAGGTCAGCGAGACGGCACGGCATGGCCGCCGCCTTCGGCGTTCAGGCCCTTGCAGCAGCCATCGGGTGCATTGTGGCATTCACGCTCGCGACGGATCGGAAATAGGCACGTCGACGCCCATCGCGGCCAGCTGCTGCTCAACCTGCGGCGCCCATCCTCGATTCGCTGCCGGGCTCGCTGGGCTCGGATGTAGAATCTGCTCCACGCGAACCCTGTCGCCAAGTGCCTTCATTGCACGTCT
>JABJQE010000184.1 GCA_018663565.1 Phycisphaerae bacterium | reverse complement strand
TCGCAGCCGACTACTCCGCCCCATCGAACGGCTTGCCGAAGTCGCTGAGCATGTGTCCTCTGGCGACATGACGGTCCGTTCAAATCTTCGCGGCACCGACGAAATCGGTCTGTTTGGTCAGATATTTGACTCGATGATCACCTCGGTCAATCAGCACTTGGACGAAGTCGAGTCGGCCCGGTCAACGCTTGCGGAACAAGCCATATCACTCGAAGAAGAACGCCAGCGGAGTGAACACCTTCTGCTCAACGTCTTGCCAGCAACGATTGCTGATCGGCTCAAGAGCGGCGAAGAGGGCATTGCTGAAGCCTTCCCTGAAGTGTCGGTACTGTTCAGTGACATCGTGGGCTTCACGAAAATGAGTGCTCGAGTTGGCGCCAAGCAAGTCGTTGACATGCTCAATGAAGTATTCGGCCTGCTCGATGAACTCGCCATCAAACACGGCGTTGAAAAAATCAAAACGATCGGCGACTGTTATATGGTCGCCGCTGGCGTTCCAGACCGAAGCCCAACGCACACGCAACAAATCGCGGCATTCTCATTGGAGATGCAAGCAACGATCAAGGACTACGCGGCGAAAACCGGGCGCGACATAAGTATGCGAACCGGCATTCACACAGGAACGGTCGTCGCAGGCATTGTGGGCACCACCAAATTCTCATACGACTTGTGGGGCGACGTCGTCAATATTGCAAGTCGCATGGAATCAACAGGCGAACCAGGTCAGATCCAGGTGTCGGACGCAGTCCGAGTTCGGCTCCAAGATGACTTCCACTTTGATGCTCGCGGAGAAGTTGAGGTAAGGGGCAAGGGGCCGATGCATACCTGGTATCTCACAGGACGTGTCGAGCACGAGTCGCACACTGATCCATTAGGGTGATGCCCTCTTCTGAACCACCTCAACCATGGTTCGCAGTTCCACATCAAACGATGCAAACGCATGGGCAAGATCAGTCAACATGGCGGACCGCTCTGCGTTGACGTCGGCCGCCGCGATCGTGATGGCCAGCGCCGAAATGTAGTCGCATGCCTTTTGCTGCGTAAGCAACAACCGCAATTCAAATGAATCACCAGCGAGCAGGAGACCTGCAGCCTGTTGATTCGCAATATGATGTCGCGTGCTGACCTCAATGAGTGGAAGCCCAGTGGAATTCCATTCGATTGCCGGTGGGAGGGTCGCCATCTGCCGAATAGCGCGTTCGCCGGTTGCTGCCGCATCGCCAATATTCCGCACGAGTGTCTCGAGCGATTCGCTTGCCTCTTTGAGGCCGAAAATCAACGTCACCGACGATTCATCTTGGAGCACCTGCTGCAGCAGGGCATACCCATGATCAAGGGTCGCGGCCGCCGCTTCCGGACACGCGGAATCGAGTGGGCCCCGAAGCACCGGGGCACAACCCGTAGCACAGGCGAGTACCAGATTGAATACAAAGATCCGCATGCCTGCAGGCTACCGCAGCAGCGTTTTCGCCGCCTGCAGCGTTTTGGCAGTACTTGCCTGAATCACCCCAATCCTGCACTACGGTCCCGCACTTCAACATGGAGGCAACAGGATGATCATGCACAACCCGCACACACCCCGAAACCAACGACCACGCACAGTCGAATCCAGCGGCATCGACGGGCCCCTAGACCACAGCGAACTACTCGAGTGGCTCTCGACTTCTCGTGGATGGAGACCAAACACAGCGCCAACCTGGATCGAGCGGCTCCGCGTAGAAGGCGTCCGGCTTCCAAACGCCGACGATGTGTGCGACCAGACGATCGCATCCGTTACGCAGCGACTCATCCTTTCGCTTGCCGAGCGTGGCGTGTACCTCGCCCATACCGATCACCTCACTGACCGCGAGTTGTATGGCTATCTCATCGACACCGCGCTGGCCATACCAGCACCACCTCGGCAACCGGGCACCATCGAACTGATTGATCTGTGTCCGCCCTATGGCGAGGGCATTGAACTGATGCTTGCCTGCTACGCCTCGGACGACGTGCGAAGTCAGTTGTCGGTTCAGGGAGTGTCCCTCCCGCCGCGAAGGACAAAGCCTGCCAAACGAGACGGACAGTTACCGCGGCCACCGGGCTTCCCAGAGCACCTGGGATAGCACGGCCCACGCCATGCGCAATAGGGTCAATCAATTCGTGACTCTCTAGTAATTGACACTGCACCTCTGTCCAGGCAATGCCAATTAAGTGAGTTTCTGGGATCCGCGGTGGCTGCGGGCCGTAATAATCTTTTGGAGTCCATGGTCTTTTGACCCACTTTCTTGCGGACTCCTGATATCTCGCTCGCTCAACAGACGAAGGGCAATCGCCGTGCTTCACCCCTTGATGTCCATCCCCGCTGCCCTGCTTACTACATTCGCTTCAGCGAATGTTCTGTGGGACCAGATCGGGTCCTCCACTGGCGAGAGCCTCACTGGCGACATCTATGGCAGCATGCACTTCCTTCCAGAGATTCCCCTGACAAGCGATCTTGCGGCAGTCGACGCGTTCACGCTCGA
>JABJQE010000017.1 GCA_018663565.1 Phycisphaerae bacterium | reverse complement strand
GATCAAGAGGGCGGGGCCGTCACCTGATGTCAATCATTGCGTTTAGTCGGTGGCGTGGGCATAAAAGATAGCATATAGGGGTTGATGGGGGATGGCTCAGGTGGCATACTCAGGGGTGTCGACCCCGAATCCCGCCGAAGCTGAAGGGAATTCACTCAAGATTGGAGCGGGCCGACGTGTGGCGTGGGACCCCGTTCGCAGGCATAGGGAACGCCCATGACCGACGATTCAAAGCAACGACCCGAAACTGACCCCCCTCGCCCTAGAGCGAGCGAGGGATCGAGCAGTACACGTACCAAGCGACGACGTGGCGAAGGTGGAGCGGCCGTTCAATTGAAGGGGAGACGGTTTGGTCGCATCTTGACCAAACTTGGCAAGCTCTCTCGTGATGAGGTCCACGAGGCCCTCGCGATCCAGCGAAAGCGTCGCGAGAAGGGTGACCAGAGCAAGGTCGGCGAGATCTTGCTCGAACTTGGCAAGATCAATGAGCAGGACATTTTGCAAGTCCTCGCAGGTCAAATCGGGTTGGAGTTTCTTGAACTCGATCCCGAGACTGTTGACGAGTCATTGACCGAGCATCTGCCAGCGGAAACCGCTCGCACTTATCAGATTATTCCTGTGGCCTTTGACGCCCAGCGAAATGTCATCACGATTGCGATGAAGTCGGCCGACAACTACCGGGCGGTCGATGACCTTCGCTTGCTGATGGGATTCAAAGTGCAGGCCGTAGTGGCGCCGCCCGCAGCGGTAGACGCTGCCATCGAGCGGCTCTACGCAGTGGGCAAGTCTGGTTCGTCCATGCTCGACATGATGGAGGCTCTCGAGGACTCGGACACGCTTGCGGCCCTTGAGGGACGTGGCGAGTCGATCGACCTTGACCAGCTGACCGCAGCCTCCAAGGACAACAAGGTCGTCAGGCTGCTCAACCTCGTCTTGCTGCAGGCCATCAAAGATAAGGCCAGTGA
The DNA here is from genome assembly GCA_018663565.1 of Phycisphaerae bacterium. Taxonomy (GTDB): domain Bacteria; phylum Planctomycetota; class Phycisphaerae; order Phycisphaerales; family SM1A02; genus UBA12567. The sequence goes on along the minus strand of JABJQE010000017.1, from coordinate 2,871 downwards.
TATTCACTTTGAGCCCTTTGAAGAAGAGTTCAAGATGCGGTACCGCATCGACGGTGTGCTCTATGAAATGGTGCCGCCACCAGCCCACCTCGCTTTGCCGATTGTGTCTCGAATTAAGGTTATGGCTGACCTCGATATTGCCGAGCGACGCCTGCCGCAAGACGGTCGTATTGAATTGACTGTTGCAGGTAATCCAATCGATCTGCGTATCTCGGTGTTGCCCACGATGTACGGCGAGTCAGTCGTGATGCGTGTGCTCGATCGCAGCAATGTCGAACTCGAGATCGATCGTGTTGGCTTGCGTGATGACGAATTAAAGATTATGAATGAGCTGATCCGCAAGCCAAACGGCGTGGTGCTCATTACGGGTCCGACTGGTTCAGGTAAGACAACCACGCTTTACGCGGCCCTGAGTTCGCTCAACGAGCCGACCGAGAAGATCCTCACGGCCGAAGACCCGGTTGAATATGACATTGACGGCCTAGTGCAGTGCCAGGTGAATACCGATCAAGACCTTACTTTCGCCCGGCTGCTTCGTTCATTCTTGCGTCAAGACCCCGATACGATTCTCGTCGGTGAGATTCGTGACCTTGAGACTGCGCAGATTGCTATTCAGGCTGCCTTGACTGGTCACTTGGTCTTCTCCACCTTGCATACCAATGATGCGCCCTCCACTGTGCTGCGCATGATCGATCTCGGCGTCGAGTCGTTTCTGATTACAGCAACGGTTGAAGCGATTGTCGCGCAGCGGCTCGTCCGGCGGATTTGCCTGAAGTGCAAAGAGGAATATACGCCAAGCGATACTGAACTGATGGAAGTCGAACTGAGGCCAGCCGATGTCGTTGGTCGCACATTCTTCCGCGGCGTCGGGTGCGAAGCCTGCAATGGAAGCGGCTACAAGGGCCGATTGGCGCTCTTTGAGATTCTCGTCATGGATGACGGAATGCGTGAAATGATTATGTCGCAGGCATCCACAGCCTTGCTTCGAACAGAAGCACGGCGTCGAGGGATGCGAACCCTGCGTGAGTCTGGGATGTTGTCGATTTATGACGGCCGCACCACCATTGACGAAGTTCTGCGAGAGACCATCAACGAGGAGTAGTCCGGCAACTTGCCGGTGAGTACACGCCATGGCCACCTATAAGTACGAAGCACTTGATGCCGCAGGGAAACCCACTTCGGGAACCGTAGAAGCGGAAAGCAGCGAGGACGCGATTCAACAGATTCGCGGGCAGGGGTTCTTTCCAACTTCGGTACGGCAGGGAGATGAGGGGGGTGGTAAGAAGGGCTTCCTTGGTAGCCGTGGAAAATCTGGCGGCAAGAAGAAGAAAAAGAAACCTGCAAAGGCGGACAAGGGCACGGACGACAAAGAGAAGAAGGGGATCCAGATCAAGATCCCCGCAATTGGCAAGGTCAACATCAAGGTCCTGACCCAGTTCACGCGTCAGCTCTCCACGCTTCAGGATGCAGGCTTGCCGCTTCTGCGTTCACTGCAAATTCTGCAGCAACAATCAAAGCCTGGGCAGCTCAAGAATATTCTGACGGAGGTTGTAACCGACGTCGAGGCTGGCTCAACGCTCTCTGATGCCTTCGCTCGTCACCCAAAGGGTTTTGACCGGCTGTACTGCAAGATGGTTGCAGCCGGCGAAGTTGGTGGTGTGCTCGACGTGATCTTGCAACGGCTCGCGAACTTCATGGAGAAGGCCGCGCGGCTTCGATCACGCATCAAAGGCGCCATGATTTATCCAACCGTGGTGGTCATCATCGCGGTCGGCATTGTGACGGGCATTATGTACTTCGTGATTCCAAAGTTCGAGGCCATCTTCGAAGACTTTGACATCGAGTTGCCTGGCCTCACTCAGTTCTTAATTGATGCAAGTAGCTGGGTAGCGGGCAAGGGGGATGGGCAGATGATTCCCGGCTGGGTTGTCATCGTTTCGTCACCATTTTTCATCTTTGTGTTCTTGAAGATCTTTCGGAAGACCGACTTTGGCCGAGCGGCAATCGACTGGGTCACGCTCAAAATTCCAGTCATCGGCGAACTTGTCGAGAAGACGACTGTTGCCCGGTTTACCCGAACGCTCGGCACGCTTGTGTCGGCCGGCGTGCCGATTCTTGAGGCCGTCAATATTACACGCGACACCTGCGGCAACTGGGTCTTTGAGCGAGCGCTTCAGCGTGTGCATGATTCCATTCGCGAAGGCGAATCGTTCGCGGTGCCTTTGCGTGAGTCCAAGGTGGTTGATGGCATCGTCGTCAATATGATCGACGTCGGAGAAGAGACCGGCGACCTTGACGTCATGCTGATGAAGGTGGCCGACAACTACGACGAAGAAGTTGACGTCGCTGTGCAGTCACTTTTGAGTTTGATTGAACCAATGCTCGTTGTGGTGCTCGGCAGCATTGTCGGCGGCATTGTGCTGGCGTTGTTCATGCCGCTTGTGAAGATGATTCAGTCCGTGTCGGAGTCAAACTGATGTCGAGTCGTCGCGGGTTCACAATGGTCGAGATTATGGTGGTCATGGCGATCATCGTGGTGCTCATTGGTTTGCTCATCGTCGCAGCAAGTGGCGCTCGGCAGGCGGCCATGGCCTCGACAACTGGTTCGCGATTGACGGCGCTCTCACAGGCCACGACCCGATTCGAAACCGACGCGGGCTATTTGCCGCCATTACTCGACAATGATCGTGCCGGTATTGATGGGCTCGAACCAAACCGCAAGACACGTGCAAATGGCTACCCCGACTATCTCGCCACCATGCAACGCCGCTACTCCTACACGTCGCCAGCCGAATACCTGCTTGGCTACGGCACAGCAGCTGAGGATGGACAAGACGGCTTTGGTATTCGGCGGCCAGGCGAAGATGGATT
>JABJQE010000183.1 GCA_018663565.1 Phycisphaerae bacterium | reverse complement strand
TAGAACTCATGCATCATGGCCGCCCGAATGCGACCATCGCCGTGCTCGCCGCTGACGGTTCCGCCGTATCGCTGAACCAATTCGGTGGCTTCGTGCGCAAGGTGTACTAATAGGTCTCGGCCCGCCAGCGTGTGCAAGTTGATCCGCGGCCGAATATGTAGAAGCCCAACGCTCGCGTGAGCGTAGTACGTCGCCGAGAGACCATGAGCCCCGAGCATTGCCTCGAAATCACTTTGAAATGCCGCGAGTTGTTCGGGCGGCACTGCACAATCTTCAAGGCCTCCAACAGCATGACCGTATTCATCAGCAGTCAGGATCAGACCAAGACCGACCTTTCGCAGTTTCCAAAGGTCTGCTTGTTCTTGAGGGCACAGACAACGCCGCACGCCGACACCGGGAAGTTGCTCCTCAGCCTGCTTCATAGATGCTTCGAGTGACGCCACGTCATCGGCAAACCAATCCACATACAAGGCCGCCTCAGCAGGCTGACCATCTATCTCAGGTAATAACTCGGCAAGCTTTCGATACGTGCCGTGCTCGCGAGCGGCGGTAAGTATGGTGCTGTCGAGCAATTCCACTGCGGCTGGGTTGGTCTGGAGAACATCAGTAAGCGCCGACAAGGCGGCTGATACGTTCTTAAAAACAAACACCGATAGACCAACGTGCTGTGGAAGTGGGACTAGGTTGAGGCGAGCACCTACCACGAAACCGAGTGTCCCCTCAGCGCCAGCAAAGAGCCCAGACAAATCCACACGATCGTAGGTGCCAGGTGTTGAACGACGAAGATCGTCAAGAATGCGATCGAGCGCATAGCCTCCAACATTACGCCGCAAACGCGGGTACTTCGCGTCGATCTCATCTGCAAGAGGTTCAATCACCGCGGCGACTTGAGCAGTTAGGTCGGCCACTACCGAGTCGTTCACAGCGGCACCGCGGCACAACTGCACGCGGCGACCATCTATCAGCACGACATCAAGGCCGAGCACATGCTCATCGGTCATCCCCCACTTCAATGAGTGCAGTCCCGCCGAACAATTAGCAATCATTCCGCCAAGCGTGGCGTGCGTCGAGGTGGAAACCTCTGGGCCAAAACGCAACCCGCATTTCGCTGAGTGCTGCTGCAAATCATCGAGTACAACCCCGGGCTCTACGCAGATGCTGCGATGATCTGTATCTATGACCCCCATCGCGCACAAGTTGGGGGCACAGTCAATCACGATCGCTGCGTTTACGGTTTGCCCGGATAACGATGTGCCTCCGCCGCGCGGCAGCACTGGAAGACCATGCTCTCTACACCACACCAGCACACGCACAATGTCTTCAACGTGAGCTGGACGCACCACGCCGAGCGGTTCGACCTGATACATGCTCGCGTCCGTCGCGTACAACATTCGGTCATGCTGCCCGAATCGCACATCACCCTGCAACTGACTCGCAAGTGTTTCACAATCCGTTTGCGAAGGCAGCGTGGCCGCAGTGATGACTGGCAGTTCCATGGAAATTGATTCTACGCCGCTGGGGCGGCCTTGGCGGCGGCAGCCTTGGCGGCGCGGCGGTCGGTCCGACGCTGCACTGATCGAGCCAATCGCTCAACCGTCAGTCCCTGCCCAATAATCGTGGCAATGACGACAATAATGGTCGCCACCAACGCATTCGATCGCAAGCTGGTTCCATCAGCAACTTGAATCGACAGCGGCAATGCGATCGCCATCGCAATGGACACTCCGCCACGAAGTCCACACCATGTCATCAGGCCAACTTCTTCGATCGACATCGTTGTGCGGCCTGTCGCTCGCACGAGAGCCCATGGAATAATGAGTGCGACAAATCGAGCCCCAAGCAAGATCGGAATAAGCGACAAACTCCACAGTACGGCGCTCCACGACAATTCAACCGTCAAGAGTTCAAGCCCAATCATGAGAAAGAGCACGGCGGTGAGCAAGTGCTCGACCAAGCCCCAAAACTCTATTGCGAGTGTGTCGCCCGCAGCGCGGAGCTTCGGGGAACGACCCATGACAAGACCGGCCACAACCGATGTTACGGGGCACGATACGTACAACACAGGAGTGACAATACCAATGACAAGCACAATCGCCATTGTGATCAAGATCACGACCGGAATCTGGCGAGCCGACCGAATCATAAAGGAACCAATCAGGCCCATCGCCATTCCAATGAGCAGAGCGCCGCCAGTTTCAACGATGAACCCTAGAATCCAATTGGGCCCAAATGGCGACTCTGCTTTACCTGTAATCATTGCGAGCAGGAATAGGAACAGCACAAGCGAGACACCATCGTTGAATAATGACTCGCCTGCGACGATCTCTCGCACTCGAGTCGGTACGGATGTCCTACGCAGCAGTGCGATGGCGGCAATGGGATCGGTAGGCGCGAGGATTGCCCCGAACAGCACCAGATGAAGGAAGCTAAATGAGTCTCCAGCTAGCCACAGCAATCCGCCAAATCCAGCTGCTGTTCCAACTGCTGTCAAGACCACACCAATCGTCGCGAGCCATGCCACAAAACCAAAACGACGGGTCATGCTTGATGGCTCGATACGCATGGCTGCGGCGAAGAGCAAGACACCAAGCAAGATGCCCTGCCCCGCAGTGCCACTTCCGTGACCGGCTATCAAGAGTGTGTCAAAGTGCAGTGAGTTGACCAACGCCACAGCACGAGCGTCATCAATCCAGCCGGCTGATGATGCAACGATTACGCCGCCTGCCACCAGCAACCCCGCCAGCATGACACCGATGCTGCTTGGCAGCCGGACAAAGCGATCGTTGACCCACGCCGCAACGGCGGTGATTCCAACTACAAGTGTCAATATCGTAAAGGCGTCCATGCTCCACCATCCTCATGTACGGGAAACATGCGACGCCCGAAGGCAAGCAGGAGCACGGTCCCCATGCAGCAATGATGGAGAGGATATCGTGCCATATCCCATACTGCTCATCCTCGATAATAATCGCCGTATCAAGACACGTACTGCTTGCATTGCCAAGCTGCTCAAGCAACCAGTTGCTTCCATTGTGACTAATACGAAGATGTGAACGCAACACCCACGGATGGCCGAGATGAACGTCGGCCGTATCAGATCGGGCAGGAATTGAGCCCGAACCCTGTGCACAACAACATCGCATGAGAGAATCGGCCAGTGATCCAAGCGAAGTCAAAGTTCTTAATGGTCAGAATGCCCGGATTGTGATTGTGAATCAACCATTCTGAGTACAGCGTTGCACCTATAGACGCGATAGGCTGTCGTAATGATTACTTCAATCTTTGCACTATGCTTTGCTGCGGCCGCGCAACCCATCCTCCTTGATGGCGAATTCACCGAGTGGCCGGCCACAGTTTCGGGAGCCGGCTCACCATCACATGTCTACCTTCAGATGATCTTGCCAAGTCCTGTCAATTTACAGGGCCTTGACAACCCGATGACGCTTGCGATCGACTGGGACAACAACAAGCAAACTGGCAATAAGGTCGGCACACTCGCGGGCACTGATCTTGAGGTGCTCTTTAGTCCAGGTGGGCGTGGCGGCGTCAAAGTCCGGCGATCGTGCGACAGCGGCAGAAAGTCATGGGATACAGTCAAACTGGTCTTTTCGCCAACCGTAGCGAGCGACCGATTTGAGTTTCGATTTCCCCGAACACTCCAACTTGATGACTCAGCGATCACGGCACAAGAAGACATGCCGTGGCAACTCGCATGGGACGAGGGGGGCTCGGTCCGTGGTACGGCCACCGTTACCAGCGAACTTCCTGACGTCACACCGGTTCCCGGACCAGAACTCATTGCGTCCACCAAAAACAGCACGCGCGTCATGACATGGAATCTCGAAAAAGGAAATCTGATCAAACAACGCGAGGTTGTCACCCGGGTCTTCATGGCGATCAGGCCAGACATTGTGCTTGTGCAAGAGATTCTTGATGGCCAGACGGCGGATGATCTTGAGGACGTGCTTGAAGATGCCATGCCCGATACGAAGTGGACCGCCATGCTTAGCCCCCGCAGTGGGAACATCAAGAGCGCCATTGCCACTCGGCTCCGAGCAAAACCGATCGCGTCATTCAACAAATTGAAGCGACGCGGGGAATCGCATGGCCATGTGCGAGCCGTGGGCATGACGATCACCGTTCCAGGTGTCGGCAATGTGCTTGCTGTCTCGGCGCACCTCAAGTGTTGTGGCATTGCTGGCGGCCCCGAAGATCTCAAACGAATCGGCGAGGTCATGGCCATTCGACGGGCCATCAAGACAGCAGCTGAATCAGTCAATTACAAGGGGCTTATCATCGGCGGAGACCTCAACCTCGTCGGGGGGCTCTTGCCGCTGCAGATGCTCATTGCGCAAGGCGAGGGGCTGATCGCCGACACCGACACGCTGGGCGATCTCCTTGTCGTAGAGGCTCTACAGTCTGACGGACAGGGTGTCCAAACCTGGCAAGAAGACGGGCAGTCGTACACGCCTGGACGGCTGGACTACCTCATGGTGACTGAAAGTTTGCTCAAACCAGTGAATGCATTCGTCTTGGATACTGATGACCTCACGCTGCAGTCACTGGAAAAACTTGGACTTCAGGCGGACGACACCACGCACGCATCAGACCATCTTCCGGTCGTGGTTGATCTCACGCCAACGAAGTAATCAGACAACCATCTTCACAGCGGCGACACCCACCAAGATGGTGAAGGCGAGTCGCACAATCTTAAGTGGCAACACATGTGTCAATCGAGCGCCCATCCAACTGCCTATCAAGCACGTTGGAATGAGCCACACCGATATCTCAAGCGGCGTGTACCACGTCACGTCCGCCCCAATACCGGGCACATCTGGAAGCGTGATGTTTTTGAAGGTCGCACCGACAAGGGCCGTGCACACCATGACGGCCGATGAGGTCGCAATACATTGCCGCAGCGGCATGCGGCAGATGATCTGACTGAGCGGAACCGTAATGAGTCCGCCGCCAATGCCAAGTAGACCTGCTCCAAATCCGGCAAGAGAACCCACTACACCGCACCGACCGGTTGTGCACACTGATTCGTCCGGCGGCTCTGGATCAGTGGCGCTCACCCTGCGGTCCTGAATCAGACGCCTGATATTGGTCGAGAAGATGTACACCAGAAACACGGCGAATATCCATGTGAGCCATCCGTTGGAAATCCATATGCTCGCCGTCACGCCAAGCAGAATGCCAACAACACCAAACGGGACAATTCGGATCAAGGCCTCATTTCGAAGCCCGCCGTGCTGCCAGTGGCGGATCGCAGCAGGGATGGCCACAAAGATCGTGACATTCATAG